>JAIKYF010000159.1 GCA_024683495.1 Bacilli bacterium | reverse complement strand
CCAAGAGAAAGCCGACTACCTTTTCACCATCAAAGTCCTCCCCTACTTAGTTCTCGTCAAGAAAGAACTCCTCAGAAGAGAAAGGCAAGGAGAAGCCGTTTATCAGAACCCCTCCGAAATCACCCCCTTCCTCCACATCTGTTTGAAGATTCTCCAACAATATGAGAAAGTTGAACCTGCTCAGCTCGCTCTCATCAATAGCGTCCTCAAAGCCATCGGGGAAGTCCCCATCACCGAAGATGGCTATAAGAAATACCTCGCCGTCGAAGAAAGAATCTACAAGAAAGATTTAGGGGTCTTCGCCGAAGTCAACAAAACCGTCGATTCCACCGAATACCAAACCTTCGTCAGAGGCTTATGGGCTCTAGTCTGGGCTCATGGAGAACTCGATGAGAAGGTCTATAACTTCATCCGTGAGGCTCTTTATCTCGAAGAAGACATCATCCCCCCGTATGAGAGGATGTATCCAATCCTTGAGCAAAGGATGGCCGAAGAATAAAATAAGTTCATGCTTAAACCCCTGCCAGCGAGACGCGGCAGGGGTTTTTGTCTATCTAGGCATCTACACACTTGCTAGGTTTTAGGTTATTATATAAGTTGTGAAAGATTATCTATTGTTCCTCAATAACTTCTCCTTCCTCACCAAAGAAAGGGGAATCAAGTATGCCTTAGAGAAGAAAGTCATCCGTTCTTCTTACTTTAAGCATACGGTCGAAGCCGAGGTCAGAGGATCCAACAATAATGTCTACAAATGCCGTCTCCGTTTCAACGAAAGCGACTCGATTCTTTTGGGGGCGACCTGTTCTTGCCCGGTTGGCTATTATTGCAAGCACTGCGCGGCCGTCATCTATCAACTTAACCTCAACCAAGTCAACGGGACCGATGATTTTGGGGTAGATGAAGAAAGTAGCCTCGCTGATCTATTCATAAATGATCTCACCAGAAGCACCCGTTATTTCACCTACGCCTCTTTATCTAGATGCGTGAAAGCGGCGTTAGAGAAATTCGATAAATTCACCGACGAAGAGAAACTAAGATACGCCAAAGCCGCCTATTCGACTTTGCCAATCAATTTTGAACCTAGTTCCATCTCTAGCGCCCAAGTTCAGATTCTTTATGAATTACTTAACGCCTTACCCTTAGAAGGGGTGCAAGAATACGCCTCTTTCTTTAATGACCTCTATGAGGAGGCTCCGTATTCCATCCCCTTCTTCTTCACGAAGATGATTCACGATGAGACCTATTATCCCTCAATCCAGACGGCTTTTGTCAGGTATTTTGAAAATAAGCACGATGAATTAGTGAAGTTAGGGAAACGTTATTCTCTCTATTTGCCAAGAAAGAAATGCATCCCTTCTTTCTATACGCTGATGATCACTTCTCTCCCAGACAGATTCTCTTCGCAGGAACTCTATTCCTATCTTCTTACCCTTGATTATGACTCCGATAAAGATAATTATACCTCGTTAATCAAAAACTGTTCTTTCGCCGGGACTATCAAAAGCACCCAGCTCAGCCTTCTTGACCCCTTAATCAAAGATGAGAAATTCACCGATATCACGATGATCATCGGGAATATCCTAGATAACGAGAGAAGCTTCTCCTCCTATTATCGGATCAAGAGCAAATTCTCAACCGACGAATTTATGCGTTATAGAGATTATCTATTCCAAAGAATCAGAGACCCAGAAATCCGCCGCTTCATCTTGGCTTATGAAGGGAAGGCCGATTTGGGCTATAGCGATCTCAAATATCTTTCCTTTGAGGATTTCTATATCTTAGGAAATCAGGTCCCTTACCTAAGAAAAGAAGCAGCCCAGAATAGAGTCGTGAAAAAACTAAGCGAAACCTTAGATTCCCCATTCAGCGGCGAAGAAAGAATCGAATGTGCCTTCCTTTATCTTGAATCCGTGAATAATCCCGAGATTGAATCTTTGCTATGCAAATATTTCTCGAACTATATCCTGAAAGATAACTATGAGCAAATGTCAGCCTACAAAATCATCTCTTTGATGGAGAAACATGATTTATTGACTGACAAATGGGAGGAGAAAAAATGATTTTAGCCTACTCCCATCCTCAATATCTCCCTTTAATCGAAGAGAAGAAAACCAATGATGAGCTTTCCTCCATCTATGAGAGTCTCGTTGAAGGAAAATATGCAATATATTTCGTTTTTGACCGGGATTTTTCATTAATCAGTTATCTCGCTAAAGCAAAAGATGAGGCGACTAGACCCTTATTGATAACGATGGAAATCAATATCGCCGGGAATATCAATAAGCAAAAGAATAGAGAAGAAGACCAAAACGCGGTTAAGGCCCTTTATCTATATGTGAGCGAAGAAGAGATGCGCTTAAAAAGAGAGGATCCTTCCTCCTTCAAGAAGCGATATAGCATCTGTTATGATGAATTAGAGGAAACCTTGTCTTTATCCCCTGAGCAACTTCGTCTTAGAAATAAAGTCCGCGAGGAATTCACCTACCTAGAATTCGAAAACGAAGCGGGATTTGCCGGGGAAAATCTTAAAGGACCCTTCTCCATCTCCCTCAATATCGCCATCGATCACAATAACGGTTCCTTCTTGGCCTACGTTGGTTTATGCCGGGATGGAAAACTCGTCAATGGGGCTTCTGACGAAGTCCTCTTCCGGGCGATTTTAGGTCATGAGAAAATCAAACTCCCAAGAAAAGAGGGAGTCGGATATCTAATAAAAGAGGAATTCTTGCCTGGCCACTACGAGGCTTTGGAGAGATTATCGGCCATCCATTTCGCCAAGAGCACCACTTATGGCTATGCCCAAACAACCAAGCTCAGCTTTGGGGACTTATTCGAAATCCTCACTTATCTTCGGGGAAACAGCATCGTTTTCGATGAGATGCCGGTTTTCATCGAAGAAACTATCATCAGAGCCGATGTCTCTTTGCTCCCAGACGGCTCTTTGGCCTATATCCCCTCTTTAAAAGAGGTCAAATCCAAGAACGGGAAGATTCTCCAAAAAGGGAGAAA
>JAIKYF010000124.1 GCA_024683495.1 Bacilli bacterium | reverse complement strand
CATTCCGGAGGAGATGTCAATATCGCGGCCGGAACCTATGTCGATTCGGCGGCTGATGATGGCATCCACGCCGACGCCACCTTGAATATCAGCGGCGGGACGACTACCCTCTCAACCTCTTATGAAGGTTTAGAGGCCAGCGATATCTACGCGACTGGAGGAACGACTTATGTCAGCGCTAGCGATGATGGCTGGAATGCTTCTGGCGGCTCCGATTCCACGGGCGGAAGCGATTTCGGTGGAACGACCAGCGGCTCTAATTCGATGCTAAGAATCTCTGGCGGCTACCATTATGTGGCTTGCTCTGGAGATGGCTTAGATTCCAATGGCAACTTAGAAGTTACCGGAGGATTCACCGTTGTCTCCCAATCTGGAAATGGCAATGGCCCGCTTGATTATGGCGATAATTCCAATTACTTTAAGCAATCCGGCGGCTTCTTGGCCGCTTATGGGTCGAACGATATGACCGTCTCCTCGACTGGCACCCAACGTTCAATCTTAGGTAGCTGGAGCAGCGCGGTCTCGACCTCTCAATACATGGTCGTCACCAATGAGGGCATCTCCTATGCCGTGAAACCTCAATTCGCCGCCGCCTATTCCCTTTATATCTCCGCGGAAGGTTTCGCCGATGGCTCAGTCACCATCGCCTCAGCCTCCTCGATCTCGGGTGGCACCGAAGTCTTCAAGGGCGTCTATACCGATTTCACCGCCTCGACTAGCTCGACTTTAGCTAGCGGCACCTGGAGCAGTTCCTCGATTAATATCGGCTCCACCAACTCCACCGAGCATGGTGGAAGCGGCTTCCCTGGCGGAAGATAGTTCGTAAAGTCCCGGGGTTAGAACAATCTAGCCCCTTTTTTCATTTCTTGCCTATGTGCGTGCGCGCATATGCGAATATAATTAAGTAAGAGAGATAATCATTTGCTTAGCGTCGATAAAAGACTAAAATAGTTTGGTTGCGAGGTTCGAACATGAAATTAGAAAACTACATTCGGGTAGTGGAAGGCTTCCCCACCAAGGAAATTTCCTTTAAGGATATTTCCCCATTGTTAGCCGATCCCTTGGCGACCCATCAGATGGTCGCGGAATTTAACGAATACGTTAAAGAATGGAAGCCTGATTACGTCATCGGCCCCGAATCGAGAGGATTCGTCTGCGGCATCCCTCTTGCCTATGAAGATCATTTAGGCTTCATCATGGCAAGAAAGAAGGGCAAACTCCCCGGAAAAGTCATCTCCAAAAGCTATACCTTAGAATATGGCACGGCGACGATAGAACTTCCGGAAAACTGCTTGAAGAAAGGTGATAAAGTCGTTCTTGTCGATGATTTATTGGCCACCGGCGGCACTTTGGCGGCCCTTGAGGACCTCATTGAGGAAATCGGCGCCGAAGTCGTAGGAATTTTGACCGTTATCGAATTGACTGACCTTAAGGGCGCTGAGCAATTGAAGGCCCCTTATGCCTCGCTTATCAAATACCCCCATTAATCTTTAGACGTCTCTTCTAGAGGCGTCTTTTTTCTAAAAAACGAAGGAGAAGAATATGGAAGTGAAAGAATTCGAAAAAGTTTATGTCTTGGATCACCCTTTGATCAAACACAAGATCACCCGCATCAGAGACAAGAACACCCCGACCTCGGAATTCCGTCAGATGGTCAAGGAAATCGCCATCATGGAAGCCTACGAGGCCATGAAGAATCTTCCCACCAAGATGGTGGAAGTGGAAACCCCGATCGAGAAAACTACTCAGCCCATCGTCGAAGGAGACAAACTCTGCTTCGTCCCAATCCTTAGGGCAGGTTTAGGGATGGTTGATGGTTTCACCTCCTTGCTTCCGACCGCCCACGTTGGCCATATTGGCTTATATCGCGATGAAGCCACCCATGAACCCCATGAATATTATTGCAAGCTCCCCAAAGGCTTAGAGAATATGAAGGTCTTCCTTCTTGACCCGATGCTCGCGACTGGCGGCTCTGCCAATGACGCGGTGAAGATGTTAAAGAAGCATGGGGTCAAAGACATTAGTTTTTGCTGCATCATCGCGGCCCCCGAAGGCGTTGAAGCCTTCAAGAAAGAAAACCCCGATATCCCACTGTATATCGGTGCTTTGGACCGCGAACTCAATAATAGGGCCTACATCTGCCCAGGTTTAGGCGATGCCGGTGACCGCATATTCGGCACTTTCTAAAACAAAAAGACTACTTAATGAGACATTTGTCTAATATAATAAAAACGTCGGTTAGGAGACTATCTCTATGTTAGAAGATGCAATGCTATTCTCGCTTTCGGCCAATAAGGAATTATCCAAGGCCATTGCGAAGAAACTTGGAATCAGCCTCTCTGAATGCAAGTCAGAGCGCTTTCCATCCGGTGAGATGATCGTGGAGCCTATTCCCTCGGTTAGAGGCAAGCAGTGCTTCATCGTTCAATCCACCTGTCCACCAGTCAATGATAATCTGATGGAGACTTTGATTTTCATCGATGCCCTCAAAAGAGCCTCCGCGAAAGAAATCAATGTCATCGTCCCTTATTTTGGCTATGCTAGGCAAGATAGAAAAGCCCAACCCCGTCAACCAATCACCGCTTCCTTAGTTGCAAAACTATTCGTGACCGCCGGGGCGCACCGCGTGGTGACCATCAATCTCCACGCCGCCCAGATCCAAGGCTTCTTCGACTGCTTGGTCGATGATGTGACAGTGGTTCCCTTGCTAGGGAAATACATCTTAAGAAGAGAGGGTCTCAACTTCGAGAATGCCGTCGTCGTCTCCCCTGACCATGGCGGAGTCAACCGCGCGAGAATCTTAGCTGAGATGTTTGATACCCCAATCGCCATCATCGATAAGAGAAGAAATTCCCGTCGCGAGCCCGAATGCATGAATATCATCGGCGATGTGAGCGGCAAAGATTGCTACATGGTCGATGACATCATCGATACGGCCAGAAGCTGCTATATCGGCGCTAACGCGCTTAGGAAAGCCGGAGCCAAATCCGTTAAATTACTGGCAGTCCACCCCGTCTTATCCGATCCGGCCTATGATTTGATCAAAGAAGGATGCTTTGATGAAATCGTCGTCACTGATTCTATCCCCTTACCTGAAAGATTCGTCAAACTCGGAAATATTCAAGTCGTCAGCCTATGTGACACCTTAGCCGATGTCATCACCCGCATTTACACGAATGACCCATTATCGGATGTCCTTAAATGAAAATCACAAATTCTAAAGAATACATCGGCGAGGCCATCATCCACTTAATGGCCAAAAGAAAACTTGAAGACATCACCATCAGCGACATCTGCAAAAAAGCGGGCGTCTCTCGCTCGACTTTCTATCGTTATTTCTCCTCCGTTAATGATTTATACGAAAGTATTATCGATAATGTGGCGGAAGGAGTGATCAAAGCCTCTTTCATCCTTTTGCAAGAAGATATTCCTAATGAAGAGGAGACCGTGAAGAAATGCGTCTGCCAAATCTCCTCTTCGCTTCATGAATATCATTCAAGAATCGCAAATCTCGTCCCCGGGAACCGGGCCAGAATGATCTGGGACCTCTCGGTCTCCGTAAGGAAAAGCCAAGAAAATATCGAAGTCAAATCTCAAGAAAAGCATTTTCTAAGAATCGCCCAGATGGGTGCCTTCATCGGTATCCTCAGCGATTGGGCCAATAATGGCTTTAAGCAGTCGACGGAAGAAATCAGTGAGATTATCTCCTCCTTCATCCTTAAGCTTGGGAAAAACTAAACTAATATAAGTAAAAGGTCCGATTGAATCGGGCCTTTTCTTATTGCTCATTTTCTTTGGCGTTGATCTTTTCGAGCTTATTGAAGTTAATTCTATCGATGATTTTGCAGATGAGCAAATAGATTGGAAGGGCCACAGCGGTGTAGCCGGCGATGGTGAGATAATCCCTCAAAGTGAAGGTCTTGAAGACCGTATTATCCTTCCAGAAGAAGAAGTTTCTGGCGATTTCTGAATCTAAGCCACGAGTTTGGATATCCACTAAAGACCAGCTTCTGGCCCCAATATAGATAGTAGGCAAGGCGAACGTGAGCAACAAAGTCACCCCAATGACGATACCGATTGTCATGACGCGATACTTATTGAAGGGGATACACATCTTGACGATGACGGTGATGCCACCGATAGTGGTCAAAATCGAGATCAAGGCTTTGGCGTTATCGTGGGTGGTGAAGTGGAATTGATCGATAGCCAAGATGCAGGGGAGCAAAGCCCCGATTAAGATCAAGATGCCGCTGGCGAGAGCCTTCGGATAGACGTTTTTGACGTAAGTTCCCTCAATTGGCTTATTGGTCTTTTCAAGCGAGACGAAGAAACCGCCGATCGCGATTACCGAGGTCTGAAGAAGGTAGATGTTCTCGATGGTGAATTCCGATTGTCCCTTGGGGAAGGGGATGGTGAAGATGGCAAGCAAGAAGATGGCGACCGTCTTCATGAGGAAGAGAATAGAGGTGGTTTGGATGTTGTTGACGACTTTTCTTCCTTGGGTGACGACTTCCTTAAGATGGGAGAAATCGTTATCAAGCAAGATGACTTGAGCGCATTTTTTGGCCGCATCGGTCGCTTTTTCGAAAGAGATTGAGCAGTTGGCCTTTCTTAGGGCTAAGATGTCATTGACCCCATCTCCAGTCATGGCGACTTTCTTTTTCTCGGCCTGAAGGGCTTCGACTAAGGCTTGCTTTTGCTCGGGGCTCACACGTCCGAAGATGACGTATTTGCCAACTAAAGAAGGAATATCTTCCAAAGGCACGCCTTCAAGAGAGATATATTTCTCAGACCCCAAGACTCCGCATTGGGCGGCGATATGGGAAACGGTCAAGGGGTTATCGCCAGAGATGATTTTGACTTCGACTCCATTTTCGTTGAAGTAGCGGATGGTCTCGGGCGCGGAGGTGCGAATATTATCCTTAACGGTGATTAAGGCGGCCAGTTTCTCATCGATGAGAATGGCCAAGACACGGAAGCCCTCATTAGATTGAGAGTTGATGTATTCCATATTGGGGTCATCTTTCTCCAAGAGATATTCAGGGGCGCCCATTTCGACTTTCATCCCATCTTCGAAGATGACGGATGAGCGTTTTTTGGCGGAGCTGAAAGGATTGATTTCCTTGCTCTTTAAGACGACTTCTTTGCCAAAATAGGCAATCATGGCTTCGGAAGTTTGGTTGTTGGCCTCGAATGACCCAAGGAAGCTAGAGATGATATTTTTGAATTTTTCCTCGTCAAAACCCACATATTTTACTTCTTTGACCGACATTGACCCATCAGTTAGGGTGCCGGTTTTGTCTAAGCAGATGCAGTTGATTCTGGATAGATTCTCTAAAGAGAAGAGGTCTTGGATTAAGGTCTTATTCTTGGCTAAGTCGATGATGGAGACGGCCAAGGTGATGGAAGTCATAAGGACTAAGCCCGTGGGGATAAGCCCAACGACATAAGCCCCGATGGTCGTGATGATGACCGATAAGCCATATGGATCAGTAGAGGAGATGGTCGTGGGAATGGGGATATGCGGGAATTGATCCATCATCAATTTCTTGGTGGCCTCGGAGATGAAGATGCTGGCATCGCCATAGGCAGAGATTTTGATGGCCATCGTAATGCCCACAATAGTGGAAGTAATCAAAAGGACGATGCTCATGACATTGATGATGGAATAGATATTTCTCATCAATTCAGATTTGGTTCCGCTGATTTTGCGGACCTTTTTCTGGAGTTGGTTGGAGTAGGTGGCATCGCCGACTTTAGTTAAGATATATTTGACGGTGCCGGAGATGACGCTGGAACCGGAAAGAATCTCATCGCCTGGCTTTTTCTTGACGGTTTCGCTTTCGCCAGTGAGGATGGATTCGTCGACTTCACCCTCGCCTTCTTGGATGATGCCATCGGCAGGGACTTGTTCGCCAGCATAGAGGATGACATAGTCATCTTGAACCAATTCTTCCGAGAAAACCTTGGCATTAAGGTGGTCACGGATGACGTTATATTCTTTGGCGATCGTGATTTTCAAACGATCAAGAACGATTTTGGAACGGATTTCCTGGAAGGTGCCGATGATGATATTTATGAAGAGAGGGCCTAAGTAACCGAATTTAGAGATGCCGAAATAAGCCGCGGCCAAATTGGGATAGCCGGTATTGATGAGGTAGATTCTCATTCCGATGAACACTAAAGCGATGGCAATTAAGACAATCGAAAAGACGGTGAAGACGTTATCGACGACAATCTTAAGATAACTCTTTCCAACCTTTGCCTTACTTTTATTGGTAAGACCTTCCTTTTTCCTAGATTCGACCTCTTTGGTCGATAGACCAACTTGACTGATTTCCATAAATAACAGGCTAATTATAGCAAGAATAAAGAAAAATCTTTATCTAAAGATAATAAACCTAATAATGTTTTCTTTTTCTGAAGCATTATCTATGAATTTTGCCCCAAAAGAATTTATTATTTTATTAAGAAAGAAGGAAATCCTATGAGAAAAGAT
>JAIKYF010000069.1 GCA_024683495.1 Bacilli bacterium | reverse complement strand
ATGGATTATTGGGAGGCCATGGACCGGTATGGCAGCGATAAGCCCGATACCCGCTATGGATTAGAGCTCGTCGACATCAAGTCTTTGATGGCGGGAGTGGACTTCAAAGGCTTCGAAGGGGCCGAATATATCAAAGGAATCGTCATTCCTGGATATGCCGAGAAGGCCACTAGAAAAGTCTTGGATGCCCTCCAGAACGAAGCCCGGAAATTCAACCTCAAAGGCGTCTTATCCTTGAAGATGGTCAATGGGGCTTTAGATGGGAGCTTCGCTAAATTCCTTAATGAAGAGCAAAAGGATAACATCATCAAGGCCTTAGGGCTCAAAGATGGCGATTTGCTCTTATTCGCTTCAAGCGCCTATCGCCGCGACATCGATTTCGGCTTAGGGGCCCTTAGAACCCAGTTTGGGAAAGAGCTAGGCTTAATCGAGCCCGGGACCTATGACTTATTATGGGTCGTCAACTTCCCGATGTTCGATAGAATCGAAGGAACCGACCAATATACGGCCGAACATCACCCCTTCACCAGACCTCGCGATGAGGATTTGCCCTTACTCGACAGCGATCCCGAACAAGTCTTGGCCTACGCCTATGATATAATCATCAATGGCTATGAGGCCGGCGGAGGCACCCTCCGTATCTATGATCACGATATCCAGTGGAAGATCTTTAAGCTCCTTGGTCTTAGCGATGAAGAAGTGGCGAGAAAATTCGGCTGGTTCATCGACGCCTTCAAATATGGCGCCCCTCCCCATGGCGGCTGCGCCCTCGGGCTTGACCGCTTGGCGATGATTCTCTCTAACACCGACAACATCCGCGACGTCGAGGCCTTCCCAAAGAACCTCCAGGCCGTCGACCCGATGTCCAAAGCCCCATCCTCCGTCACCGACGAAGCGATGGAAGCAGTTGGCATCGAATTGCGGAAAGAAGAGAACTAATCGACACTATTCAATACTACGTTTCTACTAATCATCTACTAACATAATACTAGAAAGGACACTAATTATGGAAAAAGAGTACGACATCCTTCCTGAGGATAGGCTTTGTATCGGAGCCTTAAGGAGCCTCGTCATCGATGAGACCAATAACGCCAAGAGCGGTCACCCAGGCATGGCCTTAGACATTGCGCCAACCCTCTATACCCTCTTCAAGAATCACTTAGTCGCCTACCCCAAGGAGCCGAAGTGGATCAACCGCGATCGCTTCGTCTTATCTAGCGGCCATAATAGCGCCCTTCTCTATGCCATGCTCCATTTGGCCGGATATGACGTCAGCATGGATGACCTTAAGGCCTTCAGAAGCCTCGATTCCAAGACTCCTGGCCACCCCGAAGTCACGATCACCCCTGGGGTCGACGCCACCGCGGGGCCTTTAGGGCAAGGCATCGCCCAAGCCGTCGGCATGGCGATGGCCGAAGCCGCCTTAGCGGCCAGATATCCCGATGGCAGCGAGATTTTCGACCATAGGACCTATTGTTTATGCGGGGATGGCTGCTTAGAAGAGGGCATCTCCCAAGAGGCCATCTCTTTAGCCGGTCTCCATCGTCTCAATAAACTTATCCTTATCTATGACGCCAACACCTCGACTCTCGATGGGCCAACCACCAACTCTATGATCGAGGACATCCGTCTCCGCTTCATGGCTTGCCAATGGAATGTCTTCGATGTCCGCGATGGAAATGACGTCGCTTCAGTCGATAAAGCCTTGACTAAGGCCAGGGAATCGAGAGTCTTCCCATCCTTGATCATCGTCCATACCGAGATCGGCTATGGCTCCGCCAACCAAGGCTCCCATAAGACCCATGGATCGCCTTTAGGGACCGATGATGGCAACCATGCCAAAGCGGTCTTCGGCTATACCTATCCTGAATTCACCGTTCCTGAAGACGTCTATCAAACCTTCCATTTCTCCTTCTTTGAAAGAGGTCAGAAATCCTTTGAGGAATGGAAGAAAAGATACGATGAATACTCGGTTATTCATCCTCAAGAGACGAAGATAATCGAAGACTCCTTCGCTAGAAACCTCGCCCCATATCTCCCTCAGAGAAAAGAATTCGCCATAGGGAGCTCCATTGCCACTAGGGCGGCCTCGGGGAAATATCTCACCGAATTAGTCAAGACTCTTCCCTTCACCTTAGGCGGAAGCGCCGACGTGGCTGGCTCGACCATGACCGCCATCCCCGGCGATCCCGATTTCACCTATGAGCACCGTTTCGCCAAAAACGTCAATTATGGCATCAGGGAATTCGCGATGGCGGCCGTCAATAACGGCATCCTCCTCCATGGCGGACTCGTCACTTATTGCGGCGTCTTCCTCATTTTCAGCGATTATATGCGCCCCGCCATCCGTATGGCGGCCTTAGAGGAGCTTCCTTCCATCTACATCATGACCCATGACTCCATCGCCGTCGGGGAAGATGGCTCCACCCATCAGCCCATCGAGCAAACCGCCTCGCTACGGCTCATCCCTAACGTCTCCGTCATCCGCCCATGCGATGAAAGAGAGACTTTCGCCGCCTGGGAAGTGGCTTTGAAAGAGAAAGATAAGCCCACTTGCCTCATCTTGAGCCGCCAAAAGCTCGCTTTAGAGCCAGGCTCTTCCTATGAAGGCGTGGAAAAAGGCGCTTATATCATCTCGCCCGCCAATGGCTATTCCCGCTTAGAGCTCATCGCCACGGGCTCCGAGGTCGGGCTCGCCATTAAGGCCCAGGCCCTGCTTAGAGAAAAGGGAATCGAAGTGGAAGTCGTCTCCATGCCATCGGTCGATATCTTCGAAAAGCAAGATGATGACTACAAAAATGAAGTCCTTAATCTTGAGAAGAGATACCGCGTCGCCATCGAAATGGGGACCGGGGAAGCCTGGTATAAATACGCCGATAACGTCATCTCCATCGAAAGATTCGGGAAATCGGCCCCCGGCGATGTCCTCCTTAAGGAATATGGGTTCACCCCCGAAGAGATCGCCGAAAAGCTCGAATCCCTTCTCGACTAACTAAACTGTTTAGTTTAGAATAAATTTATGAAACGCGATTACTATTACCTCAACAACTACAAAAACCGCGGTGAGATGGGCATTTCCCGTCACGCTTTCGAACAGATCGCGATGATCGCGACCAATCAGATCACCGGGGCCAATGTCTACGATAAGAGAAAGAAGAAATTCATTTTCTCTTTGAACAAGCCCGTCTATTGTTCCTTCCGGATGAATGGGCAAGTCGCTTTCAACATCGACGTCAACGTCAAAATGGGCGTCGACATCCAGAAAGTCTGCATCAACATCCAAGAAGCGGTCGCTAACGCCGTCACGATGATGTGCGAGACCGTCCCATTCTCGGTCGAGGTCAAAGTCCTCTCCGTCAACTAAGGGAGATAAATGGGTAA
This sequence comes from Bacilli bacterium, assembly GCA_024683495.1. Taxonomy (GTDB): domain Bacteria; phylum Bacillota_I; class Bacilli_A; order RFN20; family CAG-826; genus UBA4951. The sequence goes on along the minus strand of JAIKYF010000069.1, from coordinate 6,158 downwards.
ATCCAAGCAGCAATCCGAACAAATTGAGCGAGAAAGACTCTTCGATAAGACCTTGCGGGCTTATCAGAGATTATCGCTCTTTTTGCTTTATCCGGCCTTGGCCTCTTTAGTGATGTGTTCGATTTCCCTATTCAATGGCGCCCAGTTCTATCATGCCGCCTTTTCCTCGATGAGAGCGATATCCCTCGCGATGATGGCTAATCCCATCAGCGGGGACATCATGATCACTAGAGTCGTCATCTTCTTCATTTTGGCGGTGATGACCATCGGCATGGGGTATTTCGCCATGATGGCGGCCAAAGGGAAATTCTGGGCCCTCATCGTCGGGATAAGCATCTATTTATTAGATTTCATCCTTATTTTCTTCTTTATCCCGAACGCCTCTATCTTCCCGAATATGGGCTTAGATTTATCGACTTTCCTCGTAATGGGCATCTTTCATCTCATTTTCTTAATTCTTGATACCCTAGCCGTCCTTAAATATGCTAAACTATTGCGACTTCAAAAAGGGAATGCCCAGTAAGTCACTGATCTAAGAGAATAAATTTATGGACGAAAACGAAAAGAAAAACTCGCCAAGCGCGAACTATAAGCACCTCAGCCGGTCCGAGGCCGAGAAGCAGTGTCTCGAGATTTTCTATGCCATGCTCATCCGCATGTCCATCAAAGAGGAGCTCGATGTCATCTCCATCGTCCAGGGCATCACCGAAGTGCCGTATGAAGAGACCAACCTTTTCGTCAAAGAAATGGTCGTCGCCTTTTTGAAACACTACAAAGAAATCGCCGAAACATACGATAAACACATGAAAAAATGGACGTTCGACCGCCTTGACTACGCCGAACAGGCCATTTTGCTATTAGCCTATTGCCATTTCTATTACGCTGAGGAGAAAGTTGATAAGAGAATCGTCATCAACGTCGCCATCAACTTCGCGAAGGACTATTTGGGAAACCCCAAAGACTACAAGTTCGTCAATGCGATTCTCGACAACGTCATCATCGATGAAAACCGCTAACGAAGAGAGTTATCTCTCGATTAGTTTGCTCAATAAACTAGTCAAAGCCAAATTAGAACTCGACCCCGATCTCCAAAAACTCTACGTAAAAGGGGAGATTTCCTCGTGGAAAGTCTACCCGACCGCGATTTATTTCTCTTTGAAGGATGAATCCTCGGTCGTCAGCTGCATGATGTGGAATTCCTCGGCCCAGTATCTCAAATTCATCCCGAAAGTAGGGGATGAGGTCTTAGTCAGAGCCTCCATCAACGTCTATCCTCCCCGAGGCACCTATTCCTTGCTCTGCTATTCATTGGAATTATATGGCCAAGGAAAAGAGCTCTTGGCCTTAGAGGAATTAAAGAAGAAACTAGCCGCGGAAGGCTTATTCGATCCCTCCAAAAAGAAGAAAATCCCTGAATTCCCCGATAAAATCGGCTTCATCGCCGGGGATGGCTCGGCCGCAGAGGCGGATATCATCCGCAACAGCCAGCGCCGCTGGCCTTTGGCGGAGCTCTATTTCTTCCCATCTTTGGTTCAAGGGAAAGACGCCCCCAAGGATTTAGTGAGAGCCCTAAAGAAAGCCGAAGAATACCCACTTGATGTCTTAATCATCGCCCGGGGAGGCGGCTCAAGCGAGGATTTATCGGCCTTTAACGATGAGACCCTGACTCGAGAAGTCGCTAAATGCCCCATCCCGACCATAGCCGCCATCGGCCATGAAATCGATTATTCCTTAGTGGACTTAGCCGCCGATCTCCGCGTTTCGACCCCGACGGCCGCCGCAGAGGCTTCTACGCCCGATTCCAACGAAATCAAACAAATGCTCGACGGAGCCTACGAACGGCTCCAGGAAGCCTGGGAGAGCCAAAAAGAGGCAATCTTGGCCCAAATCAGTAATTTATCCAATCGCCCGTTTTTCAAAAACCCCGCTTCGATGTATAGTGATAAAAGAGAAGAAGTCGAAGACTATCGTAAAAGACTCAATCTTTCTATAGATCACATCATCGCCTTAGATAAAGAAAGAATCGAGGCCTTATCCAAGCATCTATCGGCCTTGAATCCCTATGGCGTCTTAAGTAGGGGATATTCGATTGCCACAAATGAAAAAGGAGAGATCCTGAAATCAGTGTCAGATGTTAGAAAAGGCGAAGAAGTGACCATCCGCTTAAAAGATGGCTCGCTCAAGACCGAAGTCAAATAGGAGATACCCATGGAAGAAAAGAAACTCACATTCGAAGAAAAACTCAACCGTCTCGCCGAAATAGTCGAGAAAGTCGAAAACGAGACTCTCCCTTTAGAGGAGTCAATCAAGCTCTATGAGGAGGGGAACGCCCTCATCAAAGAACTCAATCTCACCCTCAAAGAAGCGGAAGATAAAATCGGCCAATACAAGAAGATTGAGAAATAGTAAGTAGCAAATTAGTAGTTGATTAGTAATTAAATAGTAGAAATATTATGAAGGAAAAGTTAGAGAGAATCGACATAAATTCCATCAAAGACCCTTCAGTAGTCAAAACTCTTGGCTACAAATCTTTAACTATCCTTTGCCACGACATCAGAAACGAAATCATCAAGCAGATGAGCGTCTATGGCGGACATTTGGCCTCTAATCTTGGAGTCGTCGAAGCCACCGTCATGCTCTATAAGGTCTTCGATTTCCCCAAAGACAAACTCATCTTCGATGTCGGCCATCAATGCTATACGAGCAAAATCCTCACGGGCAGAAGCCTCGAAAGAATCAGGAAAAAAGGCGGAGTCAGCGGCTTCCAAAGAAGAGCGGAAAGCGAATACGATCCCTATGAAGCCGGACACTCCTCAACCTCTTTAAGCGCGGCCGAAGCCTTCGCCGTCGCCAGGGACAAAAAGAAAGAAAAATACGATGTCGTCGCACTTATCGGCGATTCATCCATCGTCAACGGCTTGGCTTTTGAAGCCCTCAATGACATCGGGGCCCATAATAATAAAGTCATTGTCGTCCTCAACGATAACGATATGGCCATCTCCACCCCGAAAGGGGCGTTAGGAAGATTCTTCAGGAAAATCAGCTCGGCCCGTTTCTATAACAAGTTCAAAAGCGGTTATCGCCGGCTTTTATATCACACTAAGCCAGGCAGAGCCATCTATAACGCCTCCCTCCGTCTCAAAAACGGCATCAAGAGAGGCTTAGTCCCGACCACGATGTTCGATAACATGGGCTTCACCTATATCGGCCCGATCGACGGTCACGACCTAAAAGCCCTCGATAAAGCCTACAAGAGAGCGAAAAACACGACCAAATCGACGATCGTCCATATCTACACCACCAAAGGCAAAGGCTATAAATACGCCGAGAAGGATAGATGCGGCTATTGGCATGGGGTCACACCTTTCAATATTGAGACCGGAGAACCCAAAAACCTGCATCCCGGCTACGTTTCTTGGCCTCATAAGATGGGCGATCTGACCTTCGAGGCTCTTGAAAAGCACGATGATACGATGCTCATCTGCCCCGCCATGACCAAAGGCTCGCATCTAGATGCCTGCTTCGAGAAATATCCCACCAGGTGCATCGATGTCGGCATCGCCGAAGAGCATGCCCTCACTTTCTCTGGGGCTATCTCCTTAAACGGCTATCACCCGATTGTGACGATATATTCGACATTTTTGCAAAGGGCCTATGACCAGCTTTTCCATGATTGCGCCCGTTTGGGCATCGATATGACCTTATTGATCGATAGGGCTGGCTTCGTCGGAAGCGATGGGACCACCCATCAAGGCCTATATGATGAGGCTTTCCTTAAATCGATCCCAAGCGTGATTCTTACGATGCCCGCTAACTATATGGTGGCTAGAGACCTCTATGCTAAGTCATTAGAGAAGGGGCATGGGGTCTTCGCCATCAGATATCCTCATGAACTGATGAAGGAACCGACCATCGAAGAGCCGCTCAACCTCCCATTCGGAAGGATGAGATTCCTTCAAAAGGTTGATGATGCCGAAGAATCTTTCGTCGGCGTCGGCCAATTAGGGGAAGAAGTGATGAATGAGCTCATCGTTAAGGGCTATAAAGGGAATCTCGTCGATCCCATCTATCTCAATCCTCTTAATAAAGAAGACGTCAAAGTTCTCTCTACATCGAAGAAAATCGTCGTTTATGACCCATACGGCACCGAGAATGGCTTTGCCGAAACCTTAGGGATGGCCTTGCTTAAGGAAGGCTTCAAGGGAGAATTCAAGATTCTCGCTTGCCCCAATGAATTCGTCCATCATTCCTCGATTTCTGAGCAACGCCAGGAAAGAGGCCTTGATAAAGATAGCGTCCTCGCCTTCCTAGGTTACTAAAACATAATTCACGAATTGCCTTGATTTATTCAAGGCTTTTTATGTTTTAGTTAACATAATAAAGTGACTATTTTATAATATTTCCATGAGCAATAAGATCATCATGCACATCGATCTCAACGCCTTTTTCGCGAGGGCGGAAGAACTCCGTCATCCTGAATATGAAGGCAAACCTTTGATCGTCGGAGGCTTAAGGGGGAGAGGGGTGGTCTCGACTTGCTCATACGAGGCCAGAAAATACGGCGTTCATTCGGCGATGCCGATCTTTCAGGCCCGAAAACTCTGCCCCGGCGGCATCTATGTCGAGCCGGACTTCGAATATTATTCGGTGATGTCGGAATCTTTCATCGAATATATCCGCCGATACAGCAAAATCATCGAACAAGTCTCGATCGATGAGGCTTTCGTCGATATGACAGAGTCCCTCAAAAACGTCAAAGACAAAAGGCAATATCTCCTCAATATCCAAAACGGCCTCTTAAAAGAGATTGGCCTCAAGTGCTCAATCGGGATCGCCTCCACCAAATGGCTCGCCAAGATGGGAAGCGACTTAAAGAAACCAATGGGGCTCACTATCATCCGTAGAAGCGACATGCCCAAGGTGATTTATCCCTTATCCATCGATGCTTTCTGGGGAATCGGCAAAAAATCGGCCCCTCACTTAAAGGAGATGGGCATCAACACCATCGGTGATTTAGCCAAACACGTAAGAGACAAGGACGAGAAGCTCGAGAAATTCTTCGGCAAATTCTACGAAAGAATCTCCGAATGGGTGATGGGAAAGGGGAGCGATTTCGTCAATCCCATCCCCGAAGAGCCTAAATCCATCGGCCACAGCGAGACTTTCCTCTCCGATACCGATGATGCGGAGGAAATCATCGATAAGATCAAGGAGCTCTCCTCTCGAGTCTCCTCAAGAGCCAAATACCATAAGAAGGCGGGCAAGACCATCCAGCTACAAATCAAGGACAGCGAATTCAAAAGCCATGATAAATCCATCACTTTGGCGGAGTCGACCGATAAATATGAAGTCATCGCCAAAACAGCCATCAACCTCTATGAGAAATATTTCGAGGGAGTCATGGTCCGTTTAGTGGGGGTCACCCTCCAAAATCTCGTCGACCCCCGCGAGGAAATCGTCCAGATGACCTTATGGAACGTCGATTATTATGAGGAGATGGATAAGACCAAACTTTTGATCAATGAATTCAACCGTCAATTAAAGAATGGCAAACTCATCCGGGCCAGCGAGATGAAGAAGGAGAAAAAAGATAATGAATGATCTTTCCCCATTCGAGGGCGATTCCTTAAAAATAGAAGACGCCATCGAAGAATATTTTAAGTCTCTCCGGGTTGAGGGAGGGGTCTCCAACCAAACTATCGAGAATTATCGAGAGGATCTGAAGCTCTTTCTTCTTTTAAGCAAAGAGAAAAAGAGAATCCTGGATCTCACAATCGGGGATATCCTCGATTTCATGGCCTATCAGGAAGAAAGAGGCTTAGCCCCCTCGACTATCTCTCGAAGACTATCGACCTTGAGGGGGTTCTATAATTTCCTCCCGACCATCGATGAAAGATTCAAGGAAGACCCTAACCGCATCGAGCCGCCGGTCGGCTTCAAGAAACTCCCCATCGTCTTAGCCTCCGAAGACATCGAGGCTTTATTCGAGGCCCCTGATTTAAATAAAGACGGAGGAATTAGAGACCGGGCGATGCTAGAAATCATGTATGCCTCGGGCCTCCGCGTCTCCGAATTATGCTCCCTTAAGTTCAAAAACGTCGATTTCACCACGGGTTTATTGACGATCTATGGCAAGGGCAACAAGCAAAGAAGCGTCC
>JAIKYF010000056.1 GCA_024683495.1 Bacilli bacterium | reverse complement strand
GGCCGGATTTAGCAAGGATATTGACGATTTCGTTCTCTAAGCAGGTCTTGGTTTCGCCGCTCTTGAGGCTATTGACGACCTTGCTTTGGGAGGCGTGTCTAAGTAAATCCTGGAGGTAAGGATCGGTGAGGGCCGAGGCGTTGGTGGTGTCGGGACGGAGGAAGGAGTCCTTAATAATATAAGTAAGATGGGAGATTTCCTCGCTATCGTAACGCTCGGCATAGTGGACGTTGGCCTTAGATAAATCAAAGTTGCCGGCATCGATGGAGTTGATGGCGTTTTCGATTTGGGTGGGAATGATTTCATAAAGGAGCTCATCTTCGTTCACGAGATTGAGGATGTTATTGAGTTCGACGCGGTTGGCTTCGTTTTGATCGGCGCTGAGGGACTTGCTGAAATAATCCTCGACCTTGAAATCAAAGAGATTGATGGGGGAGTTTTGGACTGCCTCGATGATATTGACCAAGGAGACGATCTCATTCTTCCAATTGGCGATATGGGTCGCGGTATCGGTGTCGCCGATCTTTGAGACAGCGGCGAGGACTTTATCTTTGGTGGCTTCGTTATTTTCGCCATAGAGGCCGGATTTGACGAGCAAATCGGCGACTTCTAACTCAAAGGAAGTCATGGTCTCGCCGGTCTTGCGGGTGTTATAGACCTTGGATTCGGCTAAAGCGTTAAGCATTGGCTTAATGACGGTTTGGGCGGGGATGCTCTTGATGTCGAGGTTGGCTCCGTTGAAGGCGCCGGCCTCGTTCAAGAAGACATAGGTGTATTTGCTTCCATCATAGCCAGAGGGGTCGATGACCGTATGGACCAATGATGAGAGGGTGGCATCTTCTTTCTGCCTTTCGCTGATGTCATCGAGGTTCCAGATGTAATCGAGGTTGGCCTTGGCGAATGGCGAGGAGGTATTGCTTCCGACGATCGCGTCGTTGACGATCTTGAAGACGCGGTAGGAAAGTAGACGTCCAACCGACTTCGATAAGGAGATGTTATTGATGAGGTTCTCAAAGAGATCGGCATTCATGTCTCTGAGATCGGCGAAAGTCATGTCCAATCCGAAGAGTTGGAGATAACGGATGACGCTGGAGAAGGTGTCGGATTCGCTGAGCCAATCTTCTCTAGTAAGGCTTGTGATATCGTTTCTAAGGGTCTCGAAAGTGTAATTGCCTGCCGTCGAATCGATGTCGGCGAAATAGGGGGCCATCTCGGAATTGTCCTTGACCGAGGCGATGAGGGCGCTGGCTAAAACCGAGCTGAAAGCGCAGCCGGTCGTCCCCTCTTTGGTGGCTGGGAAGATTTCCGATTGCGAGAGACATAGGAGAATGTCCCTGATGGCATCGGGCGAGGAATTGATGAAGTCGATGTTATTGAGGTCGCCGATGGAGGTGGCGGCTTTGACTAATTTATCGATGGCTTTTCCTTCTTCGGCCCAGTCGGTGACCGCGGTGAAGTCAACGCCTTCGGATTCGATGTCGATCTCGACGCCGTTGATATTCATATGAAGAAGGGTGTCATTGAGGAACTTGGCCATGATCTTGGAGATGATCTTCGATTGCCCTACCGCCCCTAAGATAGTTTCGAAGGAGACGTTGGCTAAGGAGGAGAGATTGAAGCTTCCGCCGCTTAAGCCATTCATCGCGGAAAGCAAATCGCTTTCGGAGATGGCGATGAAGGCGTTGACGATGGCGGTGATTTCCGTGGAGCCGCCGCTCGTCAAGTCGGTCGCGGCGACCGTCTCGTCGATGAGGGTGGAATACTCTTCGTTATTGAGGGCGCTCTTAAGGACCATCTTCAATAAGGAAGCGATGTTGCCGTTATTCGAGCCACTCGGGTTGAGGAGAGGATTGGTGACGATTTCTTTGAGCAAGAGCTGGATTTGGGGAACCAAATTGCCATTGCCATCATCCGCTTTGTAATTGACCATCGTGTAGAGCATGGAGTTGGCGGCTTTGATGGAGAGGTCGCCAGCGCTTCCTAAGCCAGTGACATAGGAGACGACGCCTTGGCAGGAATTGTAGACTCTGATCAAGGAGGCGAGGTTCGTGCCGATATCGACGTTTTCGAAATCGAACTGGAGGTCTAAGCCCGCTTGCTTAAGCGGGGAATCATCGCCCGTGAGGTAATTGGTGAAAATAGGAGGCATCAAGGCTTTGGCGACTTTCGAGGAGTCGAGCTTATCTAAGGCGTTGGCCAAAGAATTGACGAGGTTTTTGTTGGCCCCTAAGAAGACTGGGTTGGAGTCGGCCTCCTCTTTATGGGTATAGATGCCTCTAAGCTGATCGAGGTTCTTAAGGAAGTCTTTTCCTTCTTCGGTGTCGGTGATGCAGTAGATGACTTCGAAGAGATTCTTGAATTCGTTCTTCAAGGCGGTCGGGTCGGTCAATTCCTCGCCGACTTTTTCCAAGGATATGGCCTTTTCGCCGGTGAAATTGAAGGCGTTATTGACGGAATCGGCTAAGACATTGAAGATTTTCGGGACGGCGAACTTGATCATGTCGCAGTCGAGCAAGCAATAGGAATTGATGCTGACGTCGGGGTTTTTGCCCGCGGTGTCGCTGAGATCGCCATAGACGATTGGGGCGACGTCACGGATGCGGTCGACATAGAGATCGATCATCGTATCGGAGTCGATGGTGTAGGTCTCTTGGCCGATGCCAGAGGTGAGAAGGGATAAGAAGCGAGAATCGACTCCCACGAGCTGGACGATGGCGTCGTAGGCGATGGCGATTTGCTTGAACCACCCAAAGTTCAGGAATTCATCGCTGACTTTGTCGGGGATGCCATCCCCATCGCTATCGTATTCTCCGACATCGGGGACGAAATCGGCGATGGTGAATTGATTCTTGTATTTTTCGGGATCTTCCGCTTCCGCTTTCTTGGCGTTGCAGGCCATGACATAGAAAGCCGAGGAGAGGACGGTGTTGATGACCGCGAGGTCTTCGGAGGAATTGAGCTCATCGAAGAAGACTTCCATCGGGGTTTGGGTGTTGGAAGTGAAGGCGGCGTTGATGATGTCGCTTGGCTCACCGATGGAGCCGTCTTCATTGACGACGGCCGAGGTGAGATCGCTGTTATTGATTAGGTTAGAGTAGATGGAGGCGAGTTTATCTAAGGTGAGACTGTAGTTACCGGAGAAGTCGATGCCTTCATTGGTCTTCAGGTATTCTTTGACCCCGTCGAGATTGGTGACGATTTCAAGGGCGAAAGGCATGATGCCGGTGATTAAGCTAGATTTGGCTAAGGCTCTAAGGAGTTCAGGGGCGCCTTCGGAGACGGCGAAGAAGATGGCTTTGGTGGCCATGTCGCCATCTTGGGACAAGAAGCCGTTTTCGACGACGATGGAGCCGACCTTTGTTAAATAGGTCAATTCGTTGACCAAGGAGACGGTCGCATTATCGTAGCTTCCGGCGGTCGCCCAGTTGGTGAGGGCTTGGTCGAAGGAGAAATCCCCTCCGAACTTCGTCCAGGAGAAGAAGGCTTTGGCGAAAGCCGAATTATTATAGGTATCGACGATGCCTTGGATGGTTTGGTAGGTCTCATCGTCGGCTTGGATGGATTTAGTGGCGTTGGAGGTGTTTTCGTTATTGTCCCAGCCATTGGCGAGTGAGTTGACCATCGAGGTGAGAGGGGCCATGATCATGACCATGCATAACGCCCCGATGAGCAATTCTTCGGCGGCGGAGACGAAACGGAGCTTCTTTTTGGAGGCTTCGCGTTTTTCCTTTGGGATGATGCGGATGAAAGCCGCGTGCCAAAGGATCATCACTAATAAATTATAGATAGTAGCGATGAGGATGCCTTCGATGATCATGGTGATCAATAAGACGGCCGAATTGGCCACCGCCAAAGCGTAGGCGGCGATGGCTTCGGGGGCCATATTGACATGGTAGGCTTTGAGGACTTGTTCGACGATGGAGGAGATGACGGAGTTGAGGGAGCCGAACGTTGCAGCGATGTTATAGGTTTCCCCGCTGGAGGTGATTTGGAAAGAGACCGTGCCTAAAAAGGGCAGATTGAGGTTGCCGATGGCATTGCCGACCAGCTTCAAAGTGGCGAAGGCCACGACGAAAGCGACGGCGAAGGCAATGATGCGGTAAGTGCCGTATTTCCAGCCTCTGAAATATCCGCGTAAGAAGCATAAAGCGAGAATGATGATTACTAAGAAGAATAACCCAAGCAATACCCAATTGGTGATGTTTGTAATAAGCGCTGCATCCATAAAAAGTCCTCCTCAAGAAGGTATGTTTACTAATTATGTGATGAAAAATTAAAAAATATCAATTATATTATTGATATATCTGAAAAATGTTCAGATTTTTTTATGAAAGAGTATTTCAAGAGACAACAATGCGACAAATGCGGAAAAGAGCATGACTCGGCCTTGACCGAATGCCCTAATTGCGGCGCGCCGAGCGGAAGGGATCCATTAACCGACCCCTTCAAGAACATGACTCCTTTAGGCTATAAGAGGGAAATCCTTTTCTTCGCCATCGGGCTATTCGGCATCCAATTGATCGCCGCGATCGTCCAAATCATCGCTTTGACCATCGCTAAGGAAGGCTATATAATCGCCGGATTTACCGGGGCATCCCTCAGCGCGGCCATGCAGGAATTCACTAATTCCGGCCTCTACTACACGATCGTTGAAGTCTTCGCCTATCTAACTTGCTTCCTTATCATCATCGCCTTGCTGGATTCCGATTTCTGGAGGCTGATGAGAAGATTCAAGGATAAGCGGGTCTTATTAGGCTTAGCGATCGGGGTTGGGAATATCCTCTTCGCCATCCTCTACATCCGTTTGATCAGCTTAGGGGGCTTTGGCTCGAGCAACGATAACCAAGACGCCTTGAACAAAATCATCAAGGAAGCCCCGCTTCTTAGCGTCATCATCTTTGGCTTAGTCGGGCCTTTCTGCGAGGAAGTCGCCTACCGCGTTGGCTTATTTGGGTTCCTCAAAAGAATCAACACCTGGTTCGCCTATGGGGTCTCTGCCTTGATTTTCGGACTCATCCACATGCAGTTGATCGGCGTCTCTTCTAATGGCATCTATTTCAATTTTTCCGTGCAAAACCTTATTACTTTACCGATTTATCTAGTCGGAGGAATCTCCTTATCCCTCGCCTACGATAAGTTTGGATTCGGGGCTGCTTTGCTCGCCCACATGACCAATAACCTCTATAACGTCATCGCCACAATCATCGCCAACAACATCAATGCGTAACCCTCGTCTAATCTTTAATTCGTTCATCTTCAAAATAATCGCCATGGTAACCATGCTTTTAGACCACGTCGGCCTAGTTTTGATGAATGGCGGATATTTCCCCTCTGGCTCTTGGGTGATTTCGATGGGATTAGTTTTCCGCATCATCGGAAGATTGTCTTTCCCTTTATATGTCTTCATGCTTTCGGAAGGCTTGAAACACACCAAAAATAAATGGAAATACATCCTTAAGCTCGCCATCATGTTTACGGCCATATTCATCATCGAAGCCGGGATGTATTACGGAAACATCTTAAAATACTATGCCAAATCGCAAGCTTTTACCGATCTATTGGCTTTGGCTTTGATGGTCGTCTTCCTCGATATGAAAGGGCCGAAAAAGCTCTTGGCCTTATTGCCGGTTGCCTTTTTGATTATCTCCTACGCCGCCTCAGTGAGCGAGCATTATGCCGAAAATAACGGGATGACCTCTGTCTGGACTCAGGGATTCCCCGAATTCATGAGATGCGCCTATTCGATATATGGAATGTTCATCATGCTTGGCTTCTATTATAGTGAGAAGGTCATGACTTTCTTTTTAAGCAAGACCGTTCCGATCGAAAATAGCGAGCAATTCATGTCCAAAGACCAGATTAGATGGGTCTCCAATATCTTCGGGTCCATCATCTTCTTGGTGGTGAATATCATCTTCTGGTCCCTATCGAAACTCCCTATCGCGATCGATTATCTCAATATGCCTCTTCAGACTTATGCGATCATCACGGTTCCCCTACTTCTTTTCTATAATGGGGCGCGCGGATATGACTCCAAATGGTTCAGATGGACCACATATTTATTCTATCCGGTGCATCTTGGTTTAATTGGTTTGATATTTGGTTTAATATTTGGTTAGGAGGTTTATAACCATGATCTTAAAAATTACTGACGTTGCCGAATTCAATAAGGAAACCGCGGAAGGAAGAGTCCTTGTCGATTTCTATGCCGACTGGTGCGGACCTTGCAAGATGCTCAAGCCCAGCGTTGAGAAACTTGCCGAGGAACATCCCGAAATCAAAGTCATCGAAGTCAATGTCGATGAGGCGGGGGAATTAGCCGCACGCTATAGAATCAACTCCATCCCTTCTTTGATCTACTTCGAAGGCGGAAAGCCAGTCGATCAATCCATCGGCTTCATCCCCGAACCCCGTTTAAAGGCTTTCGTCAAAGTAAACTAAGCGGGATTTGCCGCTGAATTTAGATAATCCCCACCGCTTTTTGGCTGGGGATTTTTCTGTTTATTCCCTAAAACAATTTTTCATTATTCATTCTCGCGCACGCGTGTATGTATAAATAAAATGATATTTATGAAAAATTTCTTTGCTCTATCAGCGTCCTTGTGCTATATTTTTTCTCGCGCAAGCACTGGACAATTGGTGTAGTGGCCTAACATGTCTCCCTGTCACGGAGAAGATCACGGGTTCGAATCCCGTATTGTCCGCCACTTGCTGCAGGTGTAGTTCAATGGTAGAACACCAGCCTTCCAAGCTGGTTACACGGGTTCGATTCCCGCCACCTGCTCCACTTGATTTAATGCCTTGATTGTATCGAGGCTTTTATTTTTCCTCGTGCACTTTTTGTGAATGACTATTTATTTCCAAAAGGAAAAAAGAATGCTCTTAAGAGAAGAAATATCGAGTTTAGTTTTTTCTTTAGTGTATTTTTCATCCGTTAGGTTTAAACTAATTTTCCCTAGATAACATAGAGTTATGGGTTATCATATCTTTCTATAATTTTCGGGTTATGATATAGTTTGTTAAATGGAGGGGATAAGGCTATGACGACAATAGATCAAGTAATCGCTGCCGAATTATCCACTTGGTACATCGATGGCAAGTGGCCAATCGGCAATTTGATTTTGTGCGCCATCGCCCTCGCGCTTTGCTTTGTTCTTTGTGGATCTATCGGTCTAGAAAGAGAAAAACGCGGCAGAACCGCCGGATTAAGAACCCATTTATTGGTCGGCATCGGCTCTTGCATGCTGATGATCATCTCAATTTATGGTTTCCCCATCTTCAAGGATGAGCAAGGTAACGTTCTCTTCCATCAAGATATCGCAAGACTTGCCGCGCAAGTCGTCGCTGGCGTCGGTTTCTTGGGCGCTGGAGCCATCATCCACCGCAATTCCGGAGCCAGAGGCTTGACCACCGCTGCCACCATCTGGATCGTCATGGCGATCGGCTTAGCCTGCGGATCCTTCAATTTCATTCTCGCCATCGGCGGAACGGTCATCATCCTTGTCTTCCTCACTTTATTCAAGAGAGCCGAAAACAAATTATCGAGAAAGAACCCAATGATTATCGTCCATACCGCCCAAGGCAATGCGATTATCGGCCCGATCCTCAATATCGCCAATGACTTCGATTCCTCGATATCCGAATTAAGGACCGAGATCGGAGATGATGGTTTTCTAGAGATAACCTTCATGGTCATGACCAATAACGAGGCGTTCGAGGTTGAAAAATTCATCAGCAAAATCGAACTGGTCGAAGGCGTCAGGGATGTCGGAGTCCTCAACGGACACAAATTCTAATCTTAACTCGATGGCGACATCGAGTTTTTTATTTTCCCAAATAGGCTCCTTGGCTTTCAATTTACCCATAATTGGTCTAGAATAAGAGGCTATGAAATCAAAAAGATCCGTTTTACTGGCCCTACCTCTCTTAGCCCTCATCTCTGCTTGCACCACTCCTGGTGCTACTTCTTCTAGCGAAGAAGCGTCTATCGTGGCCTCCAGCGAGGAGACTTCATTAAGCGAAAGTAAAGAAGAATCCAGCGAGGAGACTTCATTAAGCGAAAGAAAAGAAGAATCCAGCGAGGAATCATCTTCCATAGAGTCAAGTGAAGAGGAATCCAGCAGCGAATCCTCCTCCGTCAATGTTCCTATTGGCCCATATATCCAAGAGAATGGCTATAAGATCGGTTCCTATAGCACCCGCTACTACACCGATACTTATTTAATTGAGCAAATCGATAAGGATTTAGATTCAGTCGCCAGCAAATGCGTGACGGTTTTTAGTTACAAAGGCTTAAAGAATATCTTCCCATATACCGATGTTGATCCAAACGACAGCTCGAAGATCCTTTCTTTCTACTCTGGGAAGAGCACCACATTCGCCAGCTGCAACAGAGAGCATGTCTGGCCTAACTCAAGAAAAGGAGAGGCCACCGAAAAAGACCCTCATGTCATCCGCCCCACTCTCACTAGCGAAAATAGCGCGAGGGGGAATAACTATTTCGGCGAGAGCACGGGCTGGGATCCAGCAAGCTTCAATAATCCAAAATATCGCGGAATTGCCGCAAGAATCATCTTCTATTGCGCGGTCAGATATCAAGATTCCGGCCTCTATTTGGACGATGAAAACAACCCTAGCAGCACTAACGACAATCAAAGGCCAACGATGGGAAAACTCTCCAAACTCCTCGAATGGAATATCAAATACCCAGTCGATGAAACTGAGATCACCAGAAACTCTGTCTTGGTGAATAAATATAAATGGAACTGCAATCCCTTTATCCTCGATCCCACTTTAGCCACGACGATTTGGGGTCATTATAATGCGGCTTGTGAGGCAGCCTGTGGGTTAGCATAATGAATAAACAGATAGTTTTAGCCACGCATAATAAACATAAACTCCGCGAATACCGCGAGATTTTGGCGCCTTTAGGATATGTCATCTATTCCGCCAGCGACTTAAATATCGATGAGGAGCCAGAAGAAGTCGGCACCACCTATAGGGAAAATGCCTACATCAAAGCCAAAGCCCTTCGGAAAATGGTCAAGTGGCCCGTCATCGCCGATGACTCCGGCATCGAAATCAAAGCTTTAGGCGAGCATTTCCCTGGAGTCCATTCCAGCCGCTACGCCAAATCGATCTCCGATGAATATGCTGTCGTCGGACGTCATGTGATCGGATTGCTCAAAGACGCCGAAGACCGTTCAGCCGAATATCATTGCTGCATTTGTCTTTTAGAAGAGGAAGATTCAAAGCCTTTATATTTTGAGGGCATCTGCAAAGGCCATATCTTAGAGGAAAGAAAGGGCGAAAGCGGATTTGGCTTTGACCCCATCTTCCATTGCGATGAGGCCAACTTAGATTTCGGTTTATGCACCGAAGAAGAGAAAAACAAAGTCTCCCATCGGGCCAAAGCCTTACAAAGATTAATGCTCTATCTCACAATTTAGTTGTGATTTGCCATATATTTTTTGTTTATTTCTCTTTTAGAGAGATATAATTTAAGCATGGAAAACAAAAAACTCACCGCCCGGGAATGGATTGCCCTTATTTTGATTGGTTTCGTTGGACAATTGGCCTGGGCCATCGAAAACAACGAAATCAATCTTTGGGTCTATTCTCAAACCCTCAACTCCAACTTCATCACGGCCATGACGGTCGCTTCAGCCGTCGCCGCCACCGTCACCACTTTCTTGGTGGGAGCGTGGTCAGATAAAGTCGGGAAGAGAAAGATTTTCATCTCCGTCGGCTACATCATCTGGGGTATCTCGGTCTTCGCCTTTGGCATAGTCAACTACAACAATGCCTTCGCGATGGTCAAAAACCAGTTCGGCGCCGTCATGATGGTCGGCATCACGATGACCGTCGTCGACTGCGTGATGACCTTCTTTGGCTCCAGCGCCAATGACGCCTGCTTCAATGCCTACGTCACCGATATCACCAATGAAGGCAATCGAGGAAAAGTCGAATCCGTCCTCGCCGTCCTTCCTTTATTCGCCAATATCGCGATGCTTGGTGGATTGGCCGCCTTAGGGCTACCAATCAACTATGATGGGACCAGTGATGTCGCCACTTTCGCCACCAAATCCGAAAAGCCTTGGTTCTTCTTCTTCCTTATCTTCGGCATCATCGTCACCATCGTCGGCGTCATCTCCATCTTCTTGCTTCCAAAAGAGCATCTTGAAAAGAAAGCGAACGAGAAATACTGGTCAAATCTCTTTTATGGCTTTAGACCTAGCGTCATCAAAGAGAATAAGAGCTTCTATCTTGGCTTACTCACTTTCATGGCTTTCAACTGCGCAATCGATGCCTTCATCCCCTACTACATGGTCTATTTCACAAACGCTCCGAAAGTCCAAGGCTTAGGCTTAGAATCCATGGATTTCTATATTGCGATGGGAATAATCCTTATCATAGCCTCGGCTCTTGTCATCGTCATTGGCTTATTCATGGATAAAATCGGGAAATTGAAGCTGCTTATCCCAGCCTTAGCCTTATCTTTGATCGGCTTCATTGGGATGTATTTCTCCAAAATGAAGCCTCTAGTCATCGTCTTCGGCGTCATCATGATGAGCGGATATCTGATCGGAACCGCCGTCATCGGGGCCCAGATTAGAGATGAGACCCCAAAAGACAAAGTCGGCTTATTCCAAGGCGTGAGAATGATCTTCGCCGTCATGCTTCCGATGATCATCGGCTCCTACACTTCCCAAGCCATCTTCAATATCTTCGGAACCTCGGTCACCGACATCAATACCGGCGTCACCACCAACGCCCCGACTAAAGAGATGTTCTTAGTCTCCGCTGGCTTCTTATTGCTCGCCATCATCCCCACCATCTTCTTCCTCAGACTTAAGTGGAAAGAGAAGAAAATTCAAAAATAGGCGGGATTTGCCATAGAAATCAAAAAACTGTTGTGGTCATTCACAACAGTTTTCATTTTTGGATTTTCTTAATAGAGGGGATAAATTCCAGAGGTTTGCTTGACGCTGGAGAGGTCCACCGCTTCGCCTTTATAATTATCGCCTTCGGTATAGACGCCCGCCCAAGAAGTGGGTTTATTGTTCGTCACGACCGTGACATCGGCTTTGCCGCTGGTCGAGAAGACGGTTTCGAACTTCCCATCGGCATTGGCCGTATCGCCGATAACATAGGTCAAGGCATTGCCCCAAGTGACAGGAATCGAGGCATTTAATGGGGAATTGACATCGATTTTTCCAGCAGAGGAATCATAGAAGGTCGCCACAAAGTCTTTTCTTTGATAGGAGAAAGAGGCTTTTAGGAAGGGGGTGAAGCCATCATAGAGATTGCCGAGGTCGATCCACGAGGTTCCGTTATAGACTTTGACGGGGAATTTATGATGGAGATCGCTATCGATGGAATAATCGCAGAAGATAGTGCCTTTAGTGGGAGTTTCTGGAGCGGCGTTTCCATAAGCGAAGGAAATGTCATCTTGATGGAAGAGGGCTTTGCTGTTATCGAGAGTGAAATAGAAGCCATCCAAGTTATCTTTCTCATACCAATGGGTGGATAAGGAATGGACATCGGTCGGGAAGGTTGGGACGGTCGCGTTATCATAAGCGATCCGGTTGGCGAATCCTTCAATGACATCGGAGCCATTATAGAAAGTCGGGGTCCACATCATCTTCTCGGATTTGAAGGCGGCATAGACTTTGCAATCGGCGGTGATATGGGAGAAATCGACTGGTTGGGTCTTTTCTTCATCGTAATAGCCGACGAATTTCTCGAAAGATAATCTTAAGGGGCGGTTATTCTCATCGAGCGGGGTTTCCGCCTGACGGGAGAGATAATCGTAGTTAGAGGCATTCAAAGGACGGATGGGGGCTTCCCCATTGATGGCCACATAGGCGTAGCCGACTCTAGTGGGAGTCGCGGCGTCGTCAAAATATTCGACGGTGTAGGAACTTTGATAGCTGTCGCTGGTCGCTGCGGAGTTATTGCAGCCGACTAACGTCAAGGCCCCTAAGGCTGAACATAGAAAAATGAATGATTTCTTTTTCATGGCTATATTATGGGGCAAAGAGATTATTAAAAATAGTTATTTTTCCGAAAAATTCACTTTTCTTGATAAAAAGCGTGGCTGTTAGGTAAAATTTTTAAATTTTATTTGTTGCCCTAATGCGTGCGTAAGGGTATAGTTTAAAAGCGTGAATAGGATTTAAGTCAATTATGAAAAACTCATCATCTAGAAATGTTATCGCCGTCTTCACCATTATCTTTGCGGTTGTTGCGGTCTTCGTCATGTTTGCCCCTGCTTTCCATAGCAACAATTATGGCACCACTCTTGGAAGCGTCTTCCACGTCATGTTCGGGAACGAAAGCGCCAAATACGCCCCACTCCCCTTATTGATCGTCGCCTTCATCTTCGCCGTCATCGGCGCCCTTGTGGCCTTAAGCGAATTCTTCCTTGAAGGCAAGAATAGAAAAATCGTCCTCGCTTCCGAAGCCATCATCTTCTTGGCCGTCGGCACCGTCTTCTTCTTCATCAGACCCATCTTCTCCGCCACCAACCACGTCGACCTCGATCTCATCGATGAAACCGGCTTAGGCGCTGGCACCATCTGCGTCATCATCTTCTCCTACTTGGCCGCGGCCATCAATCTCCTCGGTCTCGCTCTTGAAGGAAAGAACAAAAACGCTCCAGCCCCCGCTCCTAGAAAGAGATAACGAATAAAAAAGAAAATTGGGAACCTCGCGGTTCCCATTTTTATATGTTTGGATAGCCTTTCTCTTTCAAGGCTTCTTCCACTTTCTTCACGCATTCATCGAGATTCTTATTGATCTCATTGCCCCAGAAACGGATGATCGTATAACCTTCTTTAGTAAGACGCTCATTGACCTCTTTGTCTCTAGCGATGTTTCTTTCGATCTTCGGAATCCAATAGTCGGTGTGGGAATGGATCTTCTCCTTATTCTCCTCGAAATTATAGCCATGCCAGAATTCCGAATCGCAGAAGACCACCACTTTATAGCCTTTGAAGGATATATCGGGGTGGCCGAAAATGTATTTGCTGTTGCAGCGATAGCGATAGCCCTTCTGATAGAGGACTTTGCGGAGTTTGACTTCGATCGTGGTGTCCTTGCCTTTGATGCGGGACATCGTATAGGAGATAGTCTCTTGGCTACGGGGCTTCATTGTTGGTTGTAACCGAAAACCAAGGTGACACGGTAGATGGTTTTGCTATCTCCGTTTTTCTTATGGAGGAATTCCCCAATCGAATAATTGAGGCGGTTGGCGGAGATATTGCCTCTAGTGGAGATCAAAGTGCAGTCGGGAGTGACCTCGAATTCGGCAAATAGATCGTAATAGAGGGAAAGATCGTTGGATTCAAGATAGACGTCTAACTGGTCGCCTCCGCTCGAAGAGAGGGAATAGCCGGTCAGATTGTTATAGACCTTATTGGGGTCGACCGCGGTCGCGGTCGGGACCGAATTGAGGTATTCGGAGGTCGGGTTCAGATAATAGAGATTGGAGCTCTTGGTGTAATCGACAAAGGAGAAGAAATTGGAAAGATAGCTATGGAGAGCCGGGTCATAGGCGGCCCCATCGATTAAATAGGCATCATTCTCGTCTTTGGTGATGAGATTGCTCTCCACTTGCTTATAGGAATCGGCCTCCTTATCATCGCTTACGTTATGGAGATGGATGATCTCATAAGGGGCGGCCTGATAATCGAAGATATGCTCATCGAGATTGTAGCTTGTCTCCTTATAGCCATCATAATCGATGACTTCGGTCTTCAAAGTGATGGAACGGGCGGTGAGGAAAGGATCCTCGCTGGCGGAGGCCATGATGGATTTGAGCCTTCCTTTGGCCGTGTCGATGTCGACTAGGCCGTTAGAGAGGATCTTGCATCCTCCTAATAGAGGGATCAATCCAATTAAGAAGCAATTTCTCACAAACTTCTTCATACAATATTATCTTAATCGTTTTTAAGGATTTATTCCTTAATTAAATTGCGCGTTGAATAAGGAATAATAGAATCCCTTCTTCTCCATCAGCTCTTGATGATTGCCTTGCTCGATGATCTCCCCGTCTTTCAAGACGACGATGAGATCGCTATTGACGATCGTGGAGATACGATGGGCGACCACTAAGGAGGTCTTTCCTTCCATCAAGGCCGCGAAGGATTTCGAGAGAAGAGCCTCGGTTCTGATATCGATATTGGAGGTCGCCTCATCAAGGATGACGATCTCCGGCTCTAGAAGCATCACTCGGGCCACGCAGAGAAGCTGCTTCTCACCGATGGAGAGCCCGCTGGAATCGCTGACTCTAGTCTCAAAGCCATCGGGAAGACGCTCAATGAAGCCCAAGGCTTGGGCTTTCTCGGCGGCCTTGCGGACTTCTTCAAGAGTGGCGTCTGGCTTTGCGTAAGCGATATTCTCATAGATGGTCCCATCGAAAATCCAAGTCTCTTGGAGAACCATCCCAATATGGCTTCTGAAGGCGATTTTCTCTAGGTCCTGAGTGGAAACCTGATTGGCGTAGAAAGCGCCTTTCTGAGGGTCATAGAAGCGTAATAAGAGATTGATGAGGGTGGTCTTGCCGCAGCCGGTCGGGCCCACTAAGGCAATTCGGTGGCCTTTATAGATATCAAGGGAGAAATCCTTGATGATGTCGCGCTTGCCATCATAGGAGAAAGTGATGTTTTTGGCAGATAAATCATCGATTTCATTACAGATGATTTTCTCCCCTTCATTGATATCTTTCGGGGCATTGATGGCCTCATCGATTCTATGGAAGGAAGCGAAGGCATAATCGATCTCGGCGATGACGTCGCTGATCTCGTTGAAGGGCTGCATATAGTTAGCGGCATAGGTCAAGAAGGCGCTCAGATTGCCGACGGCGAAATAGATGCCGATATTGGCATGCTTGATGATGAGGATGGAGCCGACGGTGACTAAGCAGGCATTGATTATGGCGTTGACTAAGCGGGTGGATGGATTGATCGTGCTGGCCCCCATGTTGGCCTTGAAGATATTGTCGCGATACCTCTTATTGAATTCGTCGAATTCCTTTTCTCTTCCTTCTTTGATGCCAAGAGTTTGGACGGTCTCGGAGTTATTGAGGCTTTCCAAAGCAAATCCCGTCATCTCCCCGGCGGCTTTGGCTTGGGATTTGAAGTGTTTGGCGTTGAATTTGGAGATGGCCCGGCTAGTGAAGATGCTGACCGGAGTCAAGCCGATGACGATCAATCCCAAAACCCAGTTGATCATGAACATGAAGATGATGGTGATGACGATGGCTATGGCCCCATCATAGAAGGCGGCAAAGCCCGAGACTAAGCCATTTTGGACATTCTCGACGTCATTGACTAAGCGTAAGACGAGGTTGCCTTGCTGATTCTTATCTATATAGGAGATAGGCGCGTCATTATAGGAGGCGAAGACCATCTTTCGCATATTCTTGATGACTCTTTGGCCTAAGACGGCAGTCGAGAAATCGAAGAGGTAACGGAAAAGGGCACCCACAACGCAACAGCAGGCGATGATGATAAGATAGGCGCTGATGTCGACGGAAGTCACTCCCTTAGCGAGGGCCTCAGTCAAAACATTGATGGCTAAGCCCGCGACATAAGGGATGGCTAATTTCGCCAAGGTGGAGATCGAAGCGCAGATTAAGGAGATGAGGGCCAAGCCTTTCGATCCTTTTAGATATGGCCAGAATTTCTTGATGTTCTTCATGCTTGGGCCCTCTGCATTTCATAAATATCGCGGAATTGCCCGCAATTTTGAAGAAGATCATCGAATTTTCCTTGAGCGACGATTTCCCCGTTTTCAAAGACGAGGATAAGATCGCAGTCTTTGAGGGAAGCGGCTCTTTGGGAGACTAAAATCTTCGTCAATCCCTCAATCGAGGAGATGTTATGGCGGACTTTTTGGTCGGAGAGGTAATCAAGGGCCGAGGTCGAATCATCAAGGATCAGAATATCCCCTCCTTTGAGGATGGCTCTGGCGATCAATAGACGCTGCTTCTGACCACCGCTTAAATTGGCCCCCGCCTCCTCGACCGGATGGTCTAAGCCATCAGGGAATTTTTCGACGTATTCTTTAGCCAAAGACATCGATAGAGCCCGGTCAATTTCTTCAGAAGTAGCCTCGGGCTTCACTAAAAGGAGATTGCTTCTGATCGTCCCCTTGAAGATTGAAGGCTTTTGGCTGACCAAAGAGATTTCTTTTCTTAAGGATTCCAAATCATATTCATCAAGAGGAACCCCATGATAGAAGATCTCTCCTTTGGTGGGCTCATAGAGTCTTTCCATCAAGGCAATCATCGTCGATTTGCCTGAACCAGTCCCGCCGATGATGCCAACCCACGTTCCTTTCTTAATAGAGGTAGATAGGCCCTTCACGGCATATTTATCGGAATTATCGCCATATGATAAAGAGACGTCCTCGAAACGGAAAACTTCATTCTCATCAAGCGATTTCCCTTGCAAATCCCCATTATTTTCAATTTCGGGCTCTAACTCAAGGAAGGCGTCTGCTCTCTTTTTGGAGGCTCTTGCCTTATTGATGGAGACAATCATTCTCGACCACATGATAAGGGCCGCTAAAGAGGTGACAAGATATTGGATCAAAGAGACCACTTGGCCAGTGGTGATTTCCCCAGTCGTGACGATGGAGTCGCGGCAGAAATATAAGACGAAGAGAATGGCTAAGTTAGTGAAAAGGAATGTGAAGGGGTTGATCAAGGAATTGAGCTTGCCTAATGAGATGTTTTTCTTCTCATAGGAATCGACGGATTTAGATAATTTATCTTGCTCGTACCCTTGCTTATTGAAGGCCCGGACTTGTCTGGCGCCTTTTAAGGAATCGGAGGAAATCGTCGAGATTTCATCAAGATTCTTTTGGATGGCGGCATATCTTTTCGGCGAGGCGAACATGACGATGCCGATGATGACCGCCGACAAAAGAATCGAGGCGACGAAGACTAAACCGGCCTTCCAGGAAATGGTGAAGGAGATTATCGTGGCACCTAAATGAAGGAAAGGGGGTCTCACGATTAACCTCATGAACATCATGACTCCGTTTTGAAGGGAGAAAGAATCGTTATTGACGAGGGTCAAAACCTTTTGCTTCCCATATTTATTGAGCTGCTTTTCGCTTAAACGATTGATTTGGGCATAGATGGCTTTTCTTAAATCGTAGCCATAATCGGCGGAGACCCGGGCCGCAAGATATTGGGCGATCATCGTCATGCAGAAGCCAAAGATGGCGATTCCGATGAGCAACAATCCCATTTTCAGCGTGAATTCCCAATCGGAATTGCTGATGCCTTGGTCGATGATGTAACGGGTAAGGAAGGGCATCATGAGCTCGCAGCCAACCTCAAAGAGTTTGACCAAGGGGGCTAAGACGACAAAGAAGGCGTATTTTTTTAAGGGGGTCAAGGATCTAGTCTTTTCCATTAGGCCTTCTCCTCTTCATCGATATTCTCTTCCACCACATCGCCATCTTCTTCGTTCACGGGCAAGAATACGATAGTCATGGTGTTTTCGGTCTCGTTATTTTCCCTATATTTTAAAATCCACTTAAGAGGATTGAAGGCATTGATGGAATTGAATTCGCTGATATTGCCTCTTGTATAGGATATGACATCGGAAAAGGACCAATGAATCTCGCTTGGGCCGAAATCGCAATATAGATTCATTGAATCGACAATCAATGGGGATTTTTCATACTCGATATTAAAAGATAGGCTTCTCGAATACTCGTCATAGACTAAGGAAGAGATTTTCATAACCCCATGGCTGAGGCTGCCGAAGGCATTGATGAATTCGATCGAATCGAAGAAAGTATCATTATCAAAGCTCGGCTCTTCTTTATGGAGGCCCATCTTCTTGGCCAAACGTTTGATTCGCCGTTTGATGTCTTTGTGCTCATCCAGGTCGATGCAGTCGGCATCGCCTTCTTTTTCGACATAGTTATAGGCTAAATCGGCGAGGAGCAACGGGCGGAGAGCGACCATTTTGTCATATTGGGCATCAGCGGTAAAAGCAAAGATCTTGGTGTCCATCAAGATTTTGCCGAATAGATAGGAAGTATGGTAAATATCATCATTATCTTGACCGTGGCTTTCAATGAATTTGCTTAATCCCTTATTAAAGATATCAATGAGAATCACTCTTCCTAAATCTGGGTTATAGTGATGTGATCTATTATTGAGGATAACCTCGGCGAAACCTAAGCGGCACTCGACCGAGTTGAGGGCCATGCCTTTAAGGAAATAATCGTAGGCTATATCGAGCATGAAAGGTTCTTTAGGCCCACTATAAAGATAGATCCTCCCTAATTTATATAAGGCGACAGGATCGTTTTTCAGACATGGCAAGCCATAGTACTTCACTGCCTCATTGAGATTGAGCTCGGTCCATTCCGAGCCGTTTTCATAAAATTCGGCGAGGTTAAAGGCGCAGAAAGGATCTCCATTATCGGCCATATGTCTTGCGATCTGGATGAAGAATTGCTCATTTTGCGGGTTTCTTTCCAATGTTCCAGTGAGGAATTTAGCAACGTACATACTAGCGGCGAAAGAATGTTCCAAAGCGTAATTTAGATTAAAATATTGCGCTTTTGCACGGGAAATTTCATCTTTTGTGAATCCAGAACCTTCTGGATCGGGGAGAATCGCGTCGGCTTGGCAAATGGGGCAGACGGCCGAAACACCTTCTGGGGTATCGACCCAATCCTTTATGTCTCTAGATGAAAGTCGGGAATCGCAGAACAAACAAAGACACTCGCTCGATTTGAGGACCGAGAGTTGGTTATCTTTAGTTGCGTCGTAGATTCTTTTGTATTGTTTTTCGCCCATAGCCCGCTTATATTAACACAAAAGTGGCCTTTTATTCACAAAAGCATCGAAAATGGTGAGAAAGTTTTGTCAATATTCCAAAAGGAATATATACTTTGGTGTATGAAAAAAGTATTGAAGAGCGTTGGAGGGTTCCTCAACCAAGGATTCGCCAACATAAAAATCTATGAGGCTTTGGCTGGGGTCGTCATCGCCTTATTATTCGTTATCATTGGCTCCAACGTCGATTTATCCTTATCGAAAAACGTCGTTCAGCCAGGCAATGCTTTTTCTATAATCATCAATTATCTCGGCTCTTTGCCAGGCTATGCTCTTCTGGGGGCGGTTGGAATCATGTTCTTCGTCAATTATAACCCTAAGAGCAAGAAGGACTCAAAAATCCTCTCTATTTTATGCGCGATAGTCTTCCCGGTCCTAGCCGGAGCCTTATATGGATACGATTGCTTCTATAAGCAAGGCATCGATAATCAGATTCTTGCCTTACTAGTTGGCGTCCTCATCGTCGGGGCCATCTGCGTCGGCATCTATTTCTGGACTAGAAACGGCGATAAGGAAGAAGCTTATCGGACTGGCTTAGCCTTATTGGTCGCCTCCGTCCTCATCCTTGGGCTCTCCTTTATGTTAAAGAGAACCGGCTACCGTCCTAGATATCTCCTCATCCTCGAAAACAACAACGATTATAGCCTCTACCGCGATTGGTGGACTTTCGACACTTCTGTCAAGGAAACCTTCATGTCCTTGGAAAAAGCCCCAGATGAAGATTTATTCCATAGCTGGCCCTCCAACCACACAGCCTTCTCTACGTTAGGTATCATGTTCTGCTTAATCGCTAGATTAAATGAGAAGACCAAAGATAAATCCTACTATTTCGTCTATATAACCTACATCTTCACGATGGTCGTGGCCTTTGGGCGAATCTTCGATGGGCACCACTACTTAAGCGACGTCGCTTTCGGGGCCTTATATTCCTGCATCCTAGTCTATTTAGTCATCTATCTATTTGAGCTTCCCAAGATCAAGGAGAGAACCGCCGAAGAGATCGAAGAGAGAAGCAAACTCACCCCAATGCCCGATTTAGAGCATCAGGTGATCGTCTACGAAAGTCATAAATCCAGCAAACCGAAATTAAGGAAATCGCCATTTAAGACGATCGAGAGGAAGACGAAGACAGAGAAAACCAAGGCGTATTATCAGAACAGAAAGTACTAATATGGCCTTAGGAAAAGCGAAAAAACCTTATGGATATCTCCCCTCCCGCTTCTATAAGAAGAAGGAGAGGATTTTTGAGATTGACTTAGTTAGAGGGCTCGCCGTTTTCCTTATGATTGCCCTCCATGCTTGCTTTTGCTTAGGAGAGATCAATAAGATGGGCTTTTTCGTCCCGCCCGATCAGCCGGTCCCCTGGATTGAAAACGCTGCCCTTTTCGGCTATACCGTCTTCGCGTTAATCGACTATGGCCAATGCTTCTTCTTGGAGTTCTTCTTCTCCTCGATGTTCATGTTCTTAGCGGGCGTTTCGACTTCCTTCAGCCGAAATAACTGGGACCGTTCCTTGAAACTGGCCTTGTTCTCTACGGTTATGGTGGTCAGCATCGAAATAGTGAGCAATATCTTCAATCTCGGCTTCCATATCTATGTCGGCATCCTCCAATCGATGTCCATCGCCTTATTGCTCTATGCTTTGGTGGATACCTTCTTCAAATCCTATTGGGTGGATTTCGGAATCGGAATCGTCTTCTCCGTTCTCTATCTATTATCCGTCGCCAAATTCGGGGAGACCCTCAACTGGGGCTGGCTCACCTCGCTTAACACGACTAAATATCCAATGCCGTTAAATCTATGGAGGCTCGTCTTAGGCCTCAATCATTTAGGAGATGACTATTTCTCCCCGCTCCTCACTTGCCTCATGGTCTTCTTCGGGGCGACGGTCGGAAAGACCATCTACGCGAAGAAAAGATCTTTGCTGCCGGCCTCATTGCCAAAGAAGTGGGCGGCCCCGCTTGTCTGGATGAGCAACAATTCCTTACTCATCTATGTGTTACACACTCCGGTGATTTACCTAATTTTGTTCCTAATATGTCTGCCTTTTGGCTATAGATTTAAATTCTAAGGGGGATTTGCTATGGAAAACTCAATATACGCGCAATTTGCATTTGCCGCTAAAACGTGGCCGAAGAACCTCGCGATGAGGTTTGAGAATCGGACTTGGAATTATGTCCAGCTGAAAAGAGAAATCGACTTGGCCGCCAGAAAGATGTCGGCCATCGGCATCAAGAAAGGCGACGTCGTCGCCATGTCGATGCCCAACTGCTCCGAAGCCGTCTTCCTTCTATATGGCTTAAATAAAATCGGGGCCATCTCCTATAACATCCACCCCATGACCCCTCCTCCGATGATGCAGGAAATGATGAGGAAATCCGGGTCCAAAGTCTTGATGTCCCTTTCCTTATCGGCCGCCAATTATCGGAAGGCTTTGCCAAGCGATATCCGCGTCTTATCCATCAACCCCTATAAGAGAATCAACCTAATTAAATACCTGGCCGTCTGGGCCAAAACCAAAAGGGCCCATGGCATTGAGAATTATTGGAAGATCAAGCCTTCCAAGGAAATCGTCGAAGCCGATGTCAAGGGCAGCGACCCCTGCGTCTATTTGAATACCGGCGGAACCAATGGAGAGCCCAAGATCGTCGTCATCTCCAATGACACGACGAACTTCGTGGCTTTAAGAGGCTATGACCTTATCAAAGGTCCTAGAGAAGAAATCAGAATGCTCACCGCCATCCCTCTATTCCACACCTTTGGCTTAGAGATGGGCGTCCATACTTTATTAGTCGGTGGAATGGCCACGGTTTTGCAGATCAAATTCAACACCAAAGAGGCCATTAATCACATTAAGAAAGCCCATAGCACCTGCATCGTCGCGGTTCCTGCTATCTTCAACGCCTTACTTTCTAGAGACTCCTTCTATGGCCCATGGCTAAAGAAACAGAATGTTTCCTTCGTCGGTGGCGATAGCATCGCCCAATCCCTTCTAGATAGATGGAACAACGCGATGAAAGAATGGGATTCCGATGCTAGACTCTACGAAGGATATGGCTTAACCGAGACCATGTCCGCGGTTAACATCAACACCAAATTCAACCATAAGAGAGGAACGATTGGCAAACCCCTCCCCGATGTCGATGAATTGATCGTCGACCCTGAGACTAGAGAAATCCTCCCTCCCAATACCGAAGGGGAAATCCTTATCTCCGGCGGGAATATCATGAGTGGCTATCTCAATAGCGACGAGCTCAATAAAGAGGTCTTCGTCAACATCAATGGAAAGAAGTATCTTTCCACCAAAGACTTTGGGATGATGGACGAAGACGGCTACCTCATCTTCCGTCAGAGAATGAGAAGGATCGTCAAGATCAATGGCGAGACCCTCTGCCCTTCCGATGTCGAGCAAGTCGCAACGGCCATACCTGATATCTATGAGGCCTATTGCTATGGGGTCCCCCATGTCCGTAAGGGCCACGTCTTCCATTTGGCCCTGGTCATTAGAAGAGGCGACCACCCAGCCGATAAAGCGGAAGTCGAAAAGGCCGTCAAGGAAGATATCGAAAGAAAGCTTCCACCTGCCTATATGCCAGAGAAAATCGTCTTCTTGGATAAGCTCCCGAAGACCCCCTTATGCAAGATCGATGACTCGAAGTTAAGAGATCTCGCAGGCGAACCAAAAGCCGAGGAATAAACTCCTCGGCTTTCTCGTTTTTAGCGGCAAATCCCGCTTATTTTGCTTTTGGCATCCCGTTGATCTTATAGAAGAGATCATCTTTTTTCTTCACTTGGAGGATGATGTTGATAGTCAGGACGACTAATCCTAAGGAAGAGACGATGATGCCTATCACCAAGAAGAGGGGAACTAGATTATGGTAGGTATCCGCCATATCATAGATGCCCGATAAGAGGAGATAGCAAGTCAATGTCGGGAAGCCTGTGGCGATCAAGGCTGAGGCCAAGGTCCCAGCCTCGAGCTTCAAGGCCATGAGGACGAAATAGATGACGAAGGCTATTCCTGGGATGAGGCAAAGATAATCGAAGTAGACGGATGTCAGATTATGAGCGTTGAGGTAATAGACGTTCCTCACTAGGTAGGCGAAGGCGGTAGCGCCTAACCAGATGCAGGCGGAACGGAAGCTTTTCTTATTAATCGCTAACAACATAAACTATATCGCTTGTTTTCCTTTCGCTTGATTCATCACGCTCATTGATGACTTCTCCGCCATACCACATGATCGAGGTTCCGCCACCATCGAAGTTATAGGCGAAGGTGCAGCCATAGTTTTTAAGGATGGTCGCCATTTCATATAAGGAGAGGCCATCGTTAGTTTTGAGTCTTCCCTCTGAGACGAAGAAGACGAAGTGGTTATTCTCTAGATATCCAATCGCGGTTCTCTCGTTGGATCCCTTGGATTTGGAGACTTCTGAGCTAGAGTCGACAACGATGCAAGAGTCCTCGATCAAACTCGGCCCGAAGCACCAATTCTGATAGGTATATTCATCGACGAGAGTCTGCATATCGGTGTCGGATTCATAGTAGGATTCCACCGTCCCGTCATATTTGATCCGGAAGTCTTTGTTTCCGCTTCTAGTCGAGTCGCGGTAGACGTTGCCGTTTCTGATGACATAGCCTTTATTTGTGGCGTAATAGAAAGCCGAATCGCCATTGATGGCCGCGACGACGTTTTCTCCGGCGTTGATTCTCTCATTGACCTGAGTGGAGGTCGTCTTCAGAGATTTCGAGCCGCTGACGGCGTTCCCGTTAGAATCGGTGACGACGTTGGTCCGTAAGTCGGTGATGGACTTCAATTTGATATCCAAAAGATGATAAGTGGTCGAGACCCCATTTTCGTTTTTGATGGTATCCGTCACGTAATTGACGGTGGTTTTGTTGGATGAGCCTAAGATTCCTCCACCCTGAGACGCGCTTTCGGAGGAAGATTCTTCCGCTTCGCTTTGACTAGTTTGAGAGGTCGATGAGACGGATGAAGTCTCTTCTTGCTCTTCTGTGGATGAATTCTCTTCGCTATCGACATAAGGGGTCGAAGGCGTATAGACCTTGCTGGTGGTCACGGTATGCTCAATGTATAGGGTGTCCAAAAGGTTATAGACGACTCCACCACCTAAGGCCAATCCGTAGACGGCGGCCAGCGAGAGGATGATGATTTTCGTTTTTCCCATAAGTTTTCCTCCTTGCCTATCGAGATTTTTATCTCTTGATTCACCTAATTAAGCATAGAGAAAACTCGTTTATTGGGAATGAGATGGAAATTTAAGTTATTTTTAGTTAATCGACGACTTTAAGAATATTCTTAAGGGCATAATAGACCCCATCTTCCGCGCAGGGGGTGGTGACGTATTTAGCGGCCTTTTGGACTTCTTTCGAGGCATTGCCCATGGCGATTCCGGTGAATCGCTCAAACATCGAGACGTCATTTAATCCATCGCCAAAGCAATAGACGTCCTCCTTTTTGACGCCTAATTGCTTTCTTAATCCTTCGATGGCATTGCCCTTAGAGACGTCTTTTCTCATGATTTCGATGAATTCAGGGATGGATTTGGTGAATTCATAGGTATCGGTCTCGTTTTTGGGGAAACTGATGGTCGCGGCGACTTCCTTAGATGCGGCGACGATGATTTTGAGGATCTGATTATGTTGGCAGGTTTTGGGGGCGTATTCCTCTTTGACGTGGTTGACTCTTACCTCTAATTCGGTGGCGATGGAAGTCTTAAAATAGGTGATTCTCCCATCTGGATGATAGGAATAGACCGAAATGTCGTCCCGATCCTCGAAACGATGAAGAAGCTCATAGAAATACTCATCATCGAAGGTGTTGGTGATAAGGACTTTGCCTTCTTTATCATAGACGATGGACCCATTGACCCCTAGGACGTATTTCTTCCCGTCGATTAAGGAATCGAGGATGCCTTCGGCCCCAAGATAAGGACGGCCGGTGGAGATACAGATAAAGTCGCCTTCTTTTAATAAGGTATTAAGGGATCGGACCAGATTCTCTGAGAGAGGGACCTCATAGTCAGGTAGAAGGGTCCCATCGATATCGAAGGCAAACAAACGATTCATAACGTTATGATTTTACCGATGAGGTTTACTTAAGTAAATCTCAAAGATAAAATTAATCCAAGATGGAAAACAAATGTAACAAAAAGACCCTAGATGCTTTAGAAGGATACATCAATCAGCTCGATGACAATATCGGCTTCGCTGACTATCTTAATGAGCTGATTCATTATGAAGAAGAGCTCCCTTTAGAGATCATCCAAGAATATGCAACACCTCTAAAAGAAGAAAAATTCCGCGCAAATCCCTATTATCTTTTGTGTGATAAGATAAAAGGGAAGATGGGGAAATATCAGCTTTGCGAAAGATATTATGCCCCAAGACAAGTCTTCTTGAAGGATGAATTCAAAGTCGTAAAAGAAGAAAACTACAAAGAGGTGACGGACTTAGGGTATTTTGAGAACGAATTCCCCTACCCCTGCCTCATGGAAAGTGATTTCATCTGGATGAGCGTCACCCCACATGAGATCAATACGATGGAAAACCCCATCAGAGAGGCGAAAGGCGTAGTCTTGGTCTTTGGCTTGGGGATGGGTTATTACCAATTCATGATTTCCAATAAGCCCGAGGTTAAAGAAGTCATAATCATCGAAAAGGAAAAAGAGATCATTGGCCTATTCAAGGAGCATCTATTGCCCCATTTCCCTCATAAAGAAAAAATCAAAATCATAGAGAAAGACGCCTTCGATTTATTAAAAGAAGGGGGATTTGCCGCGGATTTTGCTTTTGTCGATATCTACCGCCAGCCTTTAGATGCCTTGCCGCTCTATCTAAAAATGAAGCCTTTGGAAAAGAATCTCCCTCACACTAAATTCGCTTATTGGATCGAGGAAAGCATCCTCATCATGCTCCGTCGGGCCTTATTGATTTTGATCTATGAGGAACTGACTTCCACATTCGAAAAAAGGAAGGGAAAAGAATTCGAAGACCGATTAATCAATTCTCTTCATGACCATTATAAAAAAGAAACCATCGAATCCCTTAAAGATATCGATAGACTCTTATCAAATGAGAATTTGAGACAATTGGCCACCAATCTGTCAATTTAATAAGCTAAAATACGCCATTCTAGAGCGCATCAATTTAGGACAAATTTGTTTCGTTCGTTTAAAGTTTTTTGAATATGATTTCATGTTGTTTTTCATCGTATAGAGCTAATTCTCATCACGATTATTTACCTTTATATTTAAATAAAAGGCAAGATTTCATCGATATATTTCTCGCTTTATTAACCTTACATTTATTTTATATAGGCTTTTGCTTTGGCGTTTTATTTAAAAATATACCAGCGATAAAGAAGTCAGGCGGGAGAGGCGAGAAGAAAAAAACTCTTTCCTCCCCACATACACGCGTATATAATACCAGTGTGAAAAGCAAAACTCGGGCAACTGAGTGACGCAAAGCTAAAGGGTCCGGGCCTCGGATAGCCAGTTACCAACAGAATAGACTTTCTGGAAGTTAACTTGGTAAGGAGGACGGGCTATTTTATTTAGCTGAACGCTATGAACAAGAAACTGTTAAAAAGAATTTTCTTCTTCATCGCAGGTTCCAGTGTGACCTTCGCTTCTTTAGGCATGGCCACTTTCGCTTGGTTCGCCACCACCCGCACTTCCAGAGTCACCGTCAATACCATCGAACTCGCCGGCGCCAATGGCGTGGGATTCGATTTCTACTACCTCAGGAAATTCACCGACAACGAAACCACTAAAGATGGCAATTACAATAGCTACGTCTCCAAGTATTCCGGATACGAGAAATCCTATGCTTCCGCCACTTTCCAAGCGGTCACCCTCAACGAAAGCGGGACCGTCGATGGAGCGGACAACCCATTAGCCATCGATCAACTCTGGCCAGCCCATAAATTGACTTATGCCATGGTCATCACCGAAGGCACTCCCACCAAGTTCACTTTGGATTCTTGGTCGGAAAACGCGGATGAAGATATTAAGATCAACTCTTCGACAACGGTCAAATTATCGTGGGCCATCAATATGTACGGCTATGCCTATGCCGTCACCAGCACCGAGAATGTCCTCACCGACATCGCCACCGCTTATCAATCATATCGGATCCAAGAGGGCTTAACCGATGCTTTTACGTCCACCGCTCCGGCAGTTCCTGCCCAAACGGCAACTATTTTCAATAGCTTCCCCTCTTTCAATCCTTCTTTGCAGCGCTGCGTTCTTTTCCTCACTATCGAATTCTCTAACGATAGCGGTACTTTCTATACATATAACGAGTCGACCGGCTACTATGAGAAAGATATCTCCGGCAATAGCAATTGCTATGAAACCCTTTCCTTAAGCAGCCTGGCATTCACGGTTGGAGCATAAAACGATGGGCAGATTCTTTGAAACGTTGAAGCGCGTCGTTAAGCGTGAGAGTAAAGAAGGCAAGGGCGGCATGAAGAAGATCGCCATTTTGTCCATTGTCGCGGTTGGAGCCATCTCCACCGCCGGTTTTGCCACCTTCGCTTGGATCACCGTGACCACCAAGAGCCCGAAGATCAACGCCGTCGCCGGCGATTTGAACGTTTTTGTCAAGAAAGTCTCAGCTCTTAAATATGTCTACCCCTATTACAAGAACACCACGGAATTCATCAATTACGATGGGGCTGGGGTCGTTAAGAAGATCGTGACCGAAGACGCCAACTATTCTGATAGGAATACCTCCACCGATAATGTGGTCATCACTCTTGGGGAAGAGGTCTCCCACACCTATCAATCCTCCGGCACCGGGACAGTGAACAATATCGTCTATAGCGCCGAAGAGACCTTCAAATATTATTTGATCGGCGATGCCGTTTTCACTGGCGAAGACGCTTCGACGGTCTGGTCTTGCGACCATGCCATCGCCATGTCTAACACCAATGCCGTCAGCACCACAGTTTGCTCCTCAGTCAGCAACGTCGTCATCCCCGTCGGCGCGGAATTTTCCTTATTCGATACCAACAAAATCACTGACAGTTCCCACGCGAATTACCTTACCTATTCTTCTTTGGATTCTGAGACCAGCCGTTTCGAAATCACCGAGAATAATACGATAAAGTGCCTAAAGACCGGCATTTACACGATCAGCTATTATAGCGATAGGATTGAAATCAACCTCTATAGCAGAAATGACGAAGCTATCATCGGCAGTAATATTCTCGACCCGACCATGATCAACCTCGAATATTATGGCCAAGCCGATAAAACCTTATATCCCACCATCGTCGATTACGTCCCAACCGCGGTCCAATCTCAGAACACCATGGTCATCCTCGATGTTGAGCTCGCTTATAAAAACGTCAGCGAAATCCGCGCCGGACTAAACATCATGCGCTTATACAACACCGCTGGCGTCGATTATAATGACGGCACCGCCAATCTCACCGGCTATGTCGATGAGGCTCATAGAAACGCATTAAGAGCATCTGATTTCTACGCCTATCATTCCTTATTCACCGCCACGCCATTTGACAGCGCTTCGGCCGCTTGGACGGCCCTCCATAAGAAAACCAACGCCGTCGATGACGAAAGCGTCGCCTATTTCGATAAATTCAGCGGAGAAGGCTATACCACAACCTGCAATCTGAGGACCAAAGAAGATGGCGATTCTTTGATCATCCCGCCGATGACCGCGGATTTATCAACCTATAATCCCTTAAATGACACCAGAGTCTATCATTGCTATGTCGCGATTGATTACGATCACACCCATGCGAATTATTTCCTCCACGCCGGCCGATTGGGAAAAACTTACATGATCGATCGTGATTTCGGTTTATATTTCACTGGCACGCAGGTGTTAGAAAGCTGAGGAATGAAGATATGAAGAAATTGAAAGCATTCCTCTGGATAGAAGCCGCGTTGGTCGCCATATCGGCCGGGGCGATCGCGATTACCACCACTTTATCGGTTTATGTGAAATACGCCTCCAGCAATGGCTCATATGGCCAAGTTGCCTTGCGTTCATATTTTGAGACCGGCGCCGGAACGGAAGAGAATCCATACGTCATCACTAGACCCCGCCACATGTATAACTTGTCTAGACTTCAAGGTTTAGGCGTTTTCGGCGCGAAAACCTATTTCCAACTCGGTTTAGAGGAACTAAATGGGGCCGATCCTTCAGCCGGGCCGTTATGCTACCTCAATGACTCATCCATGACGACCGTTCCATTCCTCGACATGTCGACTTCGACATATACGAATAACCCAATCAACGCGATTGGCTCTGAATCATTGCCATTCTATGGGGAATTCGACGGGCAGAGTTTGGAAATCAAGAACCTAAACGTCTATGCCGACCCAGAAGATGCCGGCTTATTCGGCTATACCGCGCATGGCTCGCTCGTTCACGACCTATTCTTAAGCAATGTGACGATAAATACCTTAGGCTATACCGATGACTATGTTGGTCTATATGGTCCGTCAAGCACTTTAGCCAATGGCGTTTCTTACACCTACGACCCCGATACCTCAGTCAGCGACAACGAAATCACCTTCAGTAAAAGCGTCGACAATTATGGCTATATGATTTTCAACGCGGTTTCCACCGAAAATTTTACATATGATGGAGAAGCCACGATTCCTCAAGTCACTTATTCCTACCCAAACAACGATGGATATAAGTATAAAACCCTAATTTCCGGGAACCTCATCAGCGAAAGCAACGGGGTCATAACTCCAAATACCGACAACATTTTCTCCCTTTTCGGTGACAAAAGGGATCTTGAAGGGGTTGAATTCCCGCTTCAATCCTCGACAAGCGTCTCTCTAATCGCTTCCGTAACCGATTCCCATGGTTTGGAGCATACCAAAGTATTGCTGACCCTCAGTTTCCTTTTCACTTTAGAATCTATCAACAGCACCGCCATTTCCATGGAAACGACGTTAGGGTTGGGTCATTCCAACAACATCGGTTTAGTGATTGGCCATTGCGACGGATCTTTGCATGATTGCTATGTTTATAAAGGCTCGTTCAAAATGAATGATGGCGAGAATATCACCGGCTTAGCCGATACATATAATGCACTAGAGAATGCCTCGAGCTTAGGCCTAATCGGTTTAACTGGCAACACCGTTAATAACCTTGCCGCCCTTGAAGCCGATGCCGCTACTAAAACCGGTAAGGATATCGGCGTTTTGGACTTTACGACCGTCTATAATGACGTCATCAACTCCTCCTCCTTCTCGAATTCGGAATCCTTGAATAATGGAAGCGCCATTTCCTATACCCCGATTTCTACAAGCAAATATCTTGAATATCTCCGTTATAGATATATCGAAAGCGGAGGATCCCAGGTCAAGCAATACGTAACTAAAGAGGAAGATACGGTTTCTTTCAGGGGAAACAAGGTTATCTCCAATAAAGACCTAGGCGTTTTCACCATCGCCACCGACTCTTCTGGCAACCACGTCGAAGCCGACGTCTATTCCGCTATCGACAAATCGTTGGTTTCCACTGAAGATGTCACCGCTAAAGACGTCGATGATAACGACCGCTACTATCTATATTATGCGACTGGCGAATATGATGCCAATTCAGGCATCGCCTTCTCCAAATATCGCGATTCTTTCAATTCCGACAGCCCAAGCGATTTCTATTTGGGCCACCATTTGCCATCATATGATGAGATATCCTCAGATGTCTTCGCCTACCGTGAATGGAGGCAAAACTACTTCTTTAGATTCCCATTAGATGCCCAAAGGGCGGCAAAGTCTTTCTATTTCTCGGATGTTGACACCAGCACTCCCGGCGGATCGTTCTTATCTAACTATTTCTATTACAAATTAATCGACCAGAATGGCGATCCGATTCCAAAGAATAACGCCAAATCCGGTGTCATGTTAAGAAACGTCTACGGCAAAGAAATCACTTCTCTTTCCGCGAGTTTCGCCACTCCTAACTTATCTCATTATGGCGATCAAAGCCGAACCTATATGTATTGCGTGGAAAGCGAGGAACATAATAACCCTGCCGCGAACATGGTCAATTTTGAGATTAAAACCGCCTATGCCAATGTCACCGTCGTCGCAGGACTGGTTGACACCTCTAAACCGGCGGCACTAGGCGTCTATAAAATCGATGATGATTCCTTATACAAAGGGACTGCGCCCGCGAGATATATCGATAAGGATTTCGAATCTCCAGATTACGCATTCTTCATGCCTACAGATGATCACTTAGCTTATTTTGACTACAAGACCACCTACTATGGCTCATTATCAACAGGACATGTTGGCGTTTACAATAACGACGGATCCACTTTCACGGAAATCACCAGTTCCAATAACACCATCGATGCGACGATGCCGAAGACATACTCTTATGGCAGCGAATATGGATATACCTCGGGCAAAACCCGCTTATTCGCCCATACATTCAAACTTCCGCAAGGACGCTATTGCCTTGGTTCGGCAACCGGTCCGGGAAATGGCGCGTCAGGATCATTGGGCATTGCGAAAATCTTCTATGTTTGCGCTCAGGGCCAAAATGATGGTCAATTGGAGTTCATCGATAACACCTATGCCAGCAACGACGTGGTCCGAAACGTCGACTTTACGAAGCAAGAGCGCTTCACATACGATTCCGGAACTGGCACCACCACGACAAACATCACCTTAGGTGACGCCTCCACGTATGATGCCGATGATCCACGTTTGGATAATCAACGCTGCTATGTCATGCTCACTAACTCAGATCGTTCGCTCTTTGCGGCAGATACATCAGATATCAGTTTCAAATACGAGGACAATATCTTCAAGATAACTACCACAGACCTCTCCAAGATGACTCACATCTCAGTCAATAACTATGGCCGAACGCATAGTGAGACATTGCCAGGATTGGTTAATACATCAATATCATTATTCGGGGCTGCCAGTAGTACCGATGACGTCATAACTTATACTTATTAGGAGGAAAAAGAATGAAAAAAGCACTATTTGAAAAACTTAAGATGCTAGCGTTGCTTTTTGTTATGCTTCCTCTTAACTATTCCTGTTCGGATACAGGAGCCTCGACTTATAGGGCTTTTGATCCGATAAAGAACGAACCACATTATCTTATCGAAGGTAATTATGAAGATACTTCTGGGAATTTCTCTTATTATCTAATTTCATCTGGCACTTATGCCAATACATATGCTGTCGCTTTGGCTGAAGATAAAAGAGGATTTAACTTCGGCAATAATTTGACCGTTCCTTCGACCTATAACGGAAAGGATGTAACTTGCATCTGGAGAAACGGATTCCAAGATCTCTATGTCAGCACGATTACTCTCAGCACCAAAATTTGCGTTATAGACTATGAAGCTTTTATCTATAGCAGAATCAGAACTATCACCATCCCCTATACCGTCGAATCAATCGGGGAGGCAGCTTTCTATTCCTGCACGAGCCTGACCACCGTCAATATCCAAAATAGCAACAAATCCGCGACAAGCACGTCCGCCTTAAATACCTGTACCGTTTCCGCTCCAAGCACCGAAGACATCATTTCTTCGACGCTTAGAAAGATTCCGGCTTTCTGTTTCCTTAACTGCAAGGCCTTGCAGAACGTGTATCTTCCAACCGCGGTTGAGATCATTGATTATGAAGCCTTCAATGGGTGCTCTAGTTTCTCAACAATGCTTTCTTTCCAATCCATCACGACGATTCGCGCTAGAGCATTCCAAGGATGCACAAGCCTTACCAAAATCTTCATTCCAAAGATTTTCTTCGATTCCGACGGCGTGATTGAGCCACATGCCTTTAACTATTGCAGCAGCAGCCTTCAATTCTACTTCTCCGCTTCAAGCAGCGACTTCTCGACTTGGTACGGAACAGGCAATAATTCACTCTGGGGATGGCATAAGGACCGCGATAACCCCTCTAATGCCGCCAATAACTATTATGTGAATGGTAATTACACGCTAATTAGCGGCGGTTCCTATCGTAATGAAGACTGGGAATACACCGTTACCGCCAACGGGGAATTTAATGACGTCACCATCACTAAATACGTTGGGTCCACTAGCAATGTAACCTTTTTGGCCATACCTGATAACCTACCTATCACCGAGCCAAAGAACAAGGTCAGAGTAATCGCACAAACTGCCTTAAATGATATAAAAGGCAGCATTCGGCGCATATATCTGCCAACCACTTTAAGGCGGATAGAAAACAGCTTCTTTGACGGATTCAACAACTGTACAGTCATCGATTCTAATGTGGTCGTTGATGTACCAACGATAAATGACTGCAAAACGGATGAAACCGGATCGATGGAAGTCCTTAGCCGCGTGGATCTTTCCGACTTAACCGATTTGGAAATAGTTTGCGATTTCGCCTTCTCTAAAGCGCCGCATCGGCAAAATTTCAAATACTTGCATTTGCCTTATGGCCTAAAATACATCGGTAATCAAGCATTCTGCAATGAAGGTACGAACGAAATGATCGGCGTTACCGATTTCCGGTGGGATTATGACGACGAGAAATCCCAATTAGTCTTTATGGGCCACGACCAATTCTACAGATTGGGCTATTATGGCAACGGAAGAGGATCCTCCGGCTTTGCTGATAGAAAAGTCCATTACAGTCGTTTCAACACCGACGGGACAGAAAAATATAAATTATCCACTATCATTTTCCCAAGAACATTCTCACATTTCGGTATTCCAAGCAGCATATGCAACCAATTCGATGGCATTAACTACACGCAATACGCCGCCCATTTCTTCGCTAATTGCCCATTGCTCGGTACCGTCATTTTCAAGGGTTCTAACGTAACGAGCGAAACCGCTAATCTTGTCATTCCAATTCAAACTTTTGCTTTCTGCGAAAATCTTCATACCCTCATTTGTGAGGAAAGAAGCGGGAGATCCATCTTCTTCCATTGCGAAAACGGTAAGTGGTCAGAACCTGCGGTTGGTTCTAATGCCGGGCGTTACCATAACGATTTCGCACCAGGCCCAGCATTGCAGAACCTCATTTTGCCAAATCAATCGACGAAATTGATCTTCCAATATGATTCTATGCAAGGTAACTCTAGGGCTGCCCTCTATTTAACGAGCACCGAAACAACCAATATCTATTACAATGGCGAGGCCAACGTAATGAACGTCATCAATACATGGAAAAATGGAAATGAAATGTCCACCTCTTCTATCAACGACAATTATAGATGGAGGACAATCGGCGACGAGAGCTTTTCTACCAAGGGCTATATCGGCTATTGTTTTAATAGCAGCGCGACATCGAAAAATAATGGCTTTATCAGCAGTTACAACATTTCTCAGATAATGCCGACCTATGAGAACATTTATTATGAAGAAACCATAAACGAACCTACAAAGGGCATCAATAACGTCACGGTTTCTCTTGGTTCTGGCAATTCAAATAGATTAGTTATACGTGATGGAATTCGCGAGGAACAATGTGCCTATGTGTGCTCAGGAACTGGAAACAATGCCACCGCTATTCTTTCAAAATATCTTTATGATAGAGATAGGGCAAATTCCTATGATTCAGATGATTATGGCGGAGTTGAAGAAAATACCCCTTTGCCATTCAATGGATCAGCAAAAATTCCAGAGACAGTCACTAAAGATGGCACGACTTACACCGTCACTGAAGTCGGAGACTCAGCTTTCTCAGCCGCCTTCTCTTCTGATGGGTGGGATTCCAACAATCACAAAACGATTGCCGCCAATCACCCTGAGTTACAAGAAGTAATATTGCCGAACTCTATCACCAGAATCGGTGAATATGCTTTCATTAGGGCATATGGTGTAAGAAAAATCTCTTCCTACTCCAGAAACGATACTCCGTCGGAGTGGTCCTTCCCTTCCGGATTGACCGAAATAGGGAAATACGCTTTCCTTTTCAGCGGTTTGCAAAAGGCTTGCAACATTCCTTCGAACTGCATCTTCTACGAGAACACAAGCGCCAATACCACAAACAAGATCGGCTCGGTTTTCTCTAACTGCATCGACTTGCGTTTGATTACGTTCGCGAATGGCACAAGCCAATACTACACCACTTCCACTTATACGAACGCTTCAAGCGAGACATGCACGAGCAGTCTTTATTCCACTGATGCCGTTGCCAAGAACGCTTCTGGCTTACAGTTAGTTTTAAATAGGGACTATGCCGATTTCAGGAGGACAGTTCCTAATGAAGTTACGGTCTGGGGGTCTAACGGCGAATATACTTCATATAATGCCAACAATAGAGAAGCCGCTTCTTTGTTTGGAGCCTTTAAGATGGGCTATTGGATTGATGAATTGTCGCTTGGAGCCTTCCCAAAGGATTCGAACAATAACACCATTCCACAAGCATTATTCTCCGCGATTGCCACAAGAAAGTCTTATACCTCTACGGCAGTCACAGATAGCGATTCATACGTCTATCTTTACGTGCCGGTTAGGCAATATGAGAACAATTTATGCAACCTTCGTTCTGAATCGCTAACGAATTTTATCGTTCCAGAATATGCTTTCAGCGGCTGCGAAATCCTTTCTTATGTCAATCTTCCTTACAATGAGGGTGCATCTATTCCCGATGGTTTGTTTGCCGACATCACGACTGCAGGTATGACTTATTCTACTCCAGGCGCCACTTCATCTGAAAGAATAGCCGAACCCGGGGTTCTCGATTTGACTTACACAGGATACTCCTCTATCGGTAGTGATTGTTTCAAAAACAATACGGTTTTAAGGAATTTTACTGCGCCAAATGTCGCCAACTTCACAATCGGTTCTGGAGCATTCCAAGATTGTACAGGCCTCACAAGCATCGATTTAAGCAATGTAACCGGCTCGATTACGATTAACGCAAGTGCCTTCAAGAACTGCACTTCCTTATCTTCGATTACTTGGCCAACCTCGGCAACCGTTACCATTAATGATGCCGCCTTCTATAATTGCGATTCTTTGACTAGCGTTACCTTCCCGGCCGGAACCAGTGTTATTGCCAAGGAAAGTTTCCGTTCTTGTGACTCTTTGGAGACGGTTGATTTATCAAATATCACCACTAGCGAGATTCAGTTAGGGGAATCTTCCTTTGCTAATAATCCGATTACTAGCATCGTTTTCCCTTCAGAGGACGGTAAAGGAAATATTAACCTCGCCAATTATTGCTTTGCATATTGCACATCTTTGACTAATGTCGAATATACTTCTCACGTAAAATCTATAGGCAGATACGCCTTTAGCGAGGATACAAGCCTAGCTTCCTTCACCGCCAAGAACAATGCAGACAACACCTTGATCACAGGCATTAACGATAACGCCTTCTATAAGTGCAGCAGCCTCAATAATTTCGATTTTGCGCACCTCACCAGATTGCAGACAATCTACGCCCATGCTTTTGAGCAAGCCGGATCGTTAGGCGGGGATATCGTTATCCCGGCGAGTGTGACTACGATCGGAACTGAATCATTCAAAAACACCGCTATAACTTCGGTGGTGTATCAGGGAAGTAATGTAACTTTATTCACCGGTTGTTTCAGAGACAATTCCTCCCTAACATCCTTCACCTTCTCAAACGGCAATTGCAACATCGTCAAGAATGAGAACTATTCGAAAGGGTCATTCTGGGATAATTGCACGTCATTAACAACATTAGTTCTGCCAAGTGGATTCACATTAAGTTACAACTGGCAAGAAAGCGTTATTGATGGCTGCACGCAAGGTTTGGGTTTAACAATCTATTCCTATCAAAATTACACCTTGAGCACCACCATCGATGAGAATGTCTTCGAATGGCAGAGCGGTCAATACCTCAATAGCTACGTCAGGTTCTACGTTAACGATTGGAGCCACGTGGTAAACACAAATGTTTCCCCGGCTGCATTGTTAAGCACCAGCTCGGTTTACTATTGGACATTGGATGATAGCGGAAATATCATTGATCTAGGAACTTCCGATTCACTTGACACAACCAATAACATCGTTACCTTCAGTTCTGGCTACACGATGGATCAAAACGGAACAATAACCGCTCCATGATAGAAAAGCGCACCGGCTGGTGCGCTTTCATTTTAGATGTCTCCAATTGTCCACACACATGCAGGTGTTTAAGTCCAATTGTCGATACACATACTTCTTCGACTAAAATCGCATTGCACTGTTGTTTTGATCGTTTTTTATAAAAACCTATTTTTGTTTAAAAGAAATAGCCTGTTTCATTGTAAAAGAAAGTGGGGGAAAATATTTAAAATAAAACTGGGAAAAAATATTGACCATCGAGATAACAAGTTTGAACAATTCATTTTTACAGATAGCTCTACTCCGGCTGAAAAGACAATATTTATCATGCTGGCTCTGGGAGAATAATGACTATTAAAATGAGACATGTCTCCAATTGTCGATACACATACGGTATATATGAAAAAAAGGAGTTGAATTCCAAAAATTACAAAACCTATTGTCATTAATTGTTCGCTTGCTAGTTTTATTTAATTGTAAATTTTAATAACTAAACATCATACTCGACAAATATTTATATTTATTGTAGAATATACTCGACAGATGGAATATTTATGAATCGTGAAACTTTAAAAAGAATTATCTTTGATCAACATCAAGTTATTAAAGATGCTGTGATAATTGACAGGAATATTGTTTTAGAAAAAGATATTAATTATGTTTTGGTTGGATTAAGAAGAGCAGGCAAAACAACATTACTTTATAAAAGAGCGCTAGAATTAATTAACGAAGGTGTTGATTGGAATCAAATTATTTATATAAATTTCGATGACGAAAGATTGCTTGGATTCACGGCTAACGATTTTGATGACATTCTTTTAGTTGCAGAAGAATTATCAAACAAAAAACATTATTTC
Source organism: Bacilli bacterium (assembly GCA_024683495.1). Lineage (GTDB taxonomy): Bacteria > Bacillota_I > Bacilli_A > RFN20 > CAG-826 > UBA4951. The sequence goes on along the minus strand of JAIKYF010000056.1, from coordinate 11,339 downwards.
TATTTCGATGAGATTCAAAATATCGATGATTGGGAAAAGTTTGCCATTCGCATTGTAAATCAAGGATATAAAGTTGACATTACCGGAAGCAACGCAAAAATGCTCTCAAAAGAAGTGGAAGCAAAACTAGGCGGAAGATACATTTCTAAGGAAATCATGACGTATTCTTTTGATGAGTTTTTAAGAGCCAATAAAGCAAACAAAGAAGGATATTCTGTTAAAGAGATTGGACAAATAAATAGTTTATTAAATAATTATTTTGTTAATGGTGGTTTCCCCGAATCTGTTAGCTTTAAAAACAAAAGAGAGTATGTTTCGAACGTTTATCAGAAGGTTCTTTATAACGATATTATTGTTCATAACAATATAAGAAATGAGAATGGCGTCAAACTGATGATTAAAAAAATTGCTGAATCGGTAAAGCAAGACCTTTCTTTTACTAAAATTCAAAATATTATTACTGGCATAGGATATAAGATATCTAAAGATATAGTTATTGATTATTGTGGATATTGTAAGGATGCTTTTCTCTTGTTTACACTAGAAAATTATTGTGCTTATTTTTTAGATAAGAATAGCAATCCAAAATATTATTTTATGGACAACGGAATTTTAAACCTTTTCTTAGATAATAAAAGAAGTTCGTTATTAGAAAATATAGTAGCTCTACACTTATATAGAACTCACAAAGATTGTCTTTACTACTTCAAAGGCAACAAAGCTGATATTGATTTTTATCTTTCCGAACTTAATACCGCAATTCAAGTAGCGTATTCAATCGATGAAAAAGATGCTTATGATCGTGAAGTTAATAATTTAATCGCTTTTGCGAAAGCTAATCAGTCAAAATCCAATTTGATAATTATAACTTACGAAGAGGAAAAAATAATTGAAATCGATGGATTTTTAATCAAAGTTATTCCACTAAAAAAGTTTTTACTTAGTTAGTGTCCCATCATTCAAACTGGCCATATGATTTAAACCTTGTGTCCGTCTAGATTTTTCACGGGGTTTTTATGTGTCCAGTTACAAAATGATTAAAGTTGTATTCACTAGACCAAATATAGCAAAATGCTTAAAAATAAGAAAAAACACGCACTTTATCGTACGTGTCTTGACAATCAATCGTGGCGGAGACGAAGGGATTTGAACCCTTGCTAGGGCAGAGCCCTACTAACAGGTTAGCAACCTGCCCCCTTCGGCCTCTTGGGTACGTCTCCGTGCTTTGCTATGATACACCAAATGCACGACTCTCGCATTAAAAATTTTAACGATTTTTATTGGTCGGCGTATTCGGTTAAATTAGGCTTGGTAGTTTTAGGATTATTCCAGGAAAATACGACTTTTCTTTGGGTTCCATCATCAAGCGGAGCGGTGAAAGAAGTAAGTTTGGATTCAACGAAGGAATAAGCGATTTTCCCTTCATTTCCCTGATATTTGAAGTTTACGGAGAAATCGAGCTGCTTTTCGCCCATCGAGGAATAGGATTCGCTTAAGACTTCATATCCCTCATTGGTGTTAGTGTACTTATTTAAGGCTAAACCGGCCAAACGCGGCCCGTCTTTGATGTATTTGAAGATAGTCGTGATCCCATAGTCCAAGCCGGTGTGTGGGGTGGTTAACGACTCCATATCGGTATTCCAGTCCGCGATGGCAAGCTCCTCATCCTCATAGGGGGTGGAGACGCTCTTGGTTTTGGTTCCGTTGTTATTCGTGGCTTTGATCAAACGATTGTTGTCAATGTATTCGTAGTATTCGTAAATGCCAGAATTATCCGTGGAGGTCGATTCCTTTTTATAGTGATAATAATGCTCGCTTGAGGAATAGCCGGAGAAAATCTTGGCGTTCTCCTTATTGGATAAGGTGATATTCAAGCCATAATTAGCAGGAAGCTCAAAAGAGGCCGAATTGACCTCATTGCGCATGGTGACGAGCATCTCTTGGACTTCGGTTCTGGTGAGAGGTTTTCCGCAGCCAAAAAGACCGATTGTGGAAGCGGATAAAATTAGGGTTCTCAAAAGGGCTTTCTTCATACGCAGGTAATTGATATCAATATATCAATTGCGTTTGATAATACACCCTAAGACAAATATCGCAAGATTTTATTTAAAATATTGGGGTTTTATTCCCGATATTTATTGATTATGTTTAATTTGTTTTCTTTTGGGATAGAATAATCGCATGAAAACAATTTATTTTTCATTCACCGTTCCCTATAAGTTAGAAGAAAACCGCGATTTATACCTTGAGTATAAGGATTTCATCACGGTCAATGTCTATACCGACGGGGAGATCACCTACTTCTATCAAAAATATGATCCCTCCAATAGAAAACTAGGCACCCCATATGATGAAGGCGCCTGGGGATTAGAGCAAGCCAAGAACCGGGAATTACTCTCCTTAATCGACGAAAATTATCCTTTCCTTAAAAACTATATCAAAGAGCATCGCTACACCGCCGAAGGCGGAAAAAGAAAACAGGCCATCGGCCGTTTCTATGATTTGGAATTCCTCATCAATGATTTCTTATTAGATCCCAGCGATGAAGCTTACATCCAACGTTATCGGATTTTCCCGGATAAGGATGTCATCACTTTCGCCCGCTTCGTCCGCAAATGCGTCCAAATCTTAGATGACGGACTCACCAACTGCCCCGAAAAGCTCCGCTATTATTAACCTTTCCCTAGTTTCTCAATCGCCTCAGCTAGAATATCCATGGTCTTTCGGGCATGGTAGGCTTTAATAAACAAAATCACTGAAGTCACCAATAAGACGATTCCGGTAATGACCCCTGCCACACGTAAATCCAGCCACTCCCATGTTCCAGATATGGTAAAACAAAATAAGCCAATCGGAATAATGACAATGGCAAAAACCAAAAACAAAATGAAGTGACGTTTTTCTATAGCGTATTCTTCCTTGTGTTTTTCGATTCTTTCCTCAGTCAATTTTTCGATTGACTCAAGGATTTTATCATTCGACTCTTCTTCCATTTTTCCGTGCAAAAACACTATATTTTATTTATTTTCTCGGGCTTTCTTTCTTCTTCCGGCGACGATGAAGTCACGGATCATGACAGAGAGGGAGACAATGAAATTGACAAAGAGGACGATAAAGAGGATGACGAATAACACTACGGAGAGCATCGCCCCTAAAGGAAGGGATAAGAGAGATTGATAGAATTGGGTTCCCCTGCTTCCTGCGTCATATTTAATGAACTCGATAGTCGCCATAGACTGGTTATATAAAGCGTAGGCGACATAGGCAAAGCAGATAGTCATCAAGACGAAAGTGAGGACATTCTTGACAGCGGGTTTCTTTAATTTCAAGGCCGCGACGACGATTCCGACGATGGATAGTCCTAAGAAACCAAGGATCCAATAATAATGACGGACTTCGAAATCGACGCTCGTGAAAGCATAAATGGGCAAGAATCCCGGATAGGCGGCTAAGTTCGCCGGATTTCCCAAGATAATCAATTTATAATCGGAATCGACCTGAGTGACGAAGACCTCATAAAGGACGAAGGAGAAGCCTAAGGCCAAGATGCCAAGGACTAAGCAGGTGACGAAAGCTCCCACCAAGCCCTTTCTTTTCTTTTCTTCGCTATAGGTGAGCTTCTTCTCTTCTTTGGTGGGGAGATAATGATGGCCGCACTTATAGCAATATTGGGTATCCTTTAAGCGCCTGGCCCCACATTCAGGGCATTTCTGGTCGCTTAATTCCATGACGTTTTCGCTAAGGATGATCTTCTCGTCATCCGGTGCTTGAACGGAGATGAAAGGATGGCCGCACTCTAAGCAATAATTTGCCTTGTCAGGAAGATGGGTATGGCAGACCGGGCATTCTTTGGTAATCTCTTCGGAGTCATTCTTTTTGGGCAGGGTTTGGATCTGTTTCCCGCAATGTGGGCAAAATTCCGCATCCTTAGCTAAGGTTGCCCCACATTGTGGGCAAGACAAAACGTCCGTGTTTTGCACGGGATTTTCTTTAGGCTGATTAAGAGAGGACTTCTTGAAGACAGGGATCTTCACCGGCTCTGTTGGTTGCCCCTCCTTATCGTCTTTGGTGTCTACCGGATTAGGCTCAGGAGGAGTTTGCTCGCTTTTCTTATCGGCTTCATCAAGGGCTTGAACAAGAGCTTTTTCCTCGCTAGGAGCGGTTTCTTCCGGAACTTTCGGCTCTTCGACTTCTTCTGACATCTGCATGTCGAAAGCTTCCGCGGATTGATCTCCAATCGGATCTTCCTCAATGACCGGCTGAGGGGTTTTCTTCTGGAATTTGGCCATAGTGTACTCCTTTGTCGCAATTGTTTTTGTTGTTTAGGCGTCATCTAATAACTAGCAGAAGTTTTCGCAGAGGATCTTTAAATACCATTATCCCCTGCAAATCCCTAATATTTTGCCGTTATTAATAGGCTTTGGCGAAATAGACGACCATCTTGGCGGGCTTGCCGCAGATTGGGCAGACCTCTCCTTCAGGGAGGTTCTCGCTGGCGATGCAGCGGGCCGTTCCGCCATTGGTGAGCTCTTTGATCTTCAGCTCACACTCTTCTTCGCCGCAGAATTTCATGCGGGCGTAGCCGCCTTTCTCCAAGACGGCTTTGAGGCCTTCATGATCCTCAACGTCACTGATGTGGCTATTGAGATGCTCAAGGGCTTTTTGATACATCTTTGTATGGATGTCATCAAGGACTTTGGCGATATTGCCTTCGATTTCGGTGATGGGGAGAAGATCTTTCTCGCCGTTATAGCGTTTGCAGAGGACGGCTTGTCCGTTCTCGAGATCGCGAGGTCCCACCTCGATGCGGAGAGGGATGCCTTTCATCTCATATTCGGCGAACTTCCAGCCAGGGGATTTATTGTCATCGTCATCGACTTTGACGCGGATTCCTTGCTTAGCGATGACTTGCTCGATTTCGTGGCAGGCCTCTAAGACTCCGGGAGTCTGCTGGCGGATAGGAATGATGACGACTTGGATCGGGGCGACGCGGGGTGGGAGGACTAAGCCATTGTCATCGCCATGGACCATGATGGTCGCGCCGATTAAGCGGGTGGAGACACCCCAAGAGGTCTGATAAGGATTCTCCAAGACGTTCTTTCTTCCTAAGTAAGAGATGCCGAAGGCTTTGGCGAAGCCTTGGCCTAAATCATGGGAGGTCCCGCTTTGGAGGGCCTTGCCATCATGCATGAGGGCTTCGATGGAATAGGTCGCGATGGCCCCGGCGAATTTCTCATGCTCGGTCTTTCTGCCTTTGACGAAGGGGATCGCCAAGACATCTTTCCCTAAATCATCATAGATCTCGAGGAATTTGATGACGTTTTCGTGGGCTTGTTCGGCGGTTTCGAATAAGCAATGCCCTTCTTGCCAGAGGAATTCGGATCCCCTCAAGAAAGGACGGGTGGTCTTTTCCCATCTGACGACGGAACACCACTGATTGTACATCTTGGGGAGGTCGCGGTAGGAAGAGACGATGTTCTTATATAAATCGGAGAAAAGAATCTCGGAAGTCGGACGGATGATGAGAGGATCATTCAATTGGTTGCCACCTCCATATGTGGCGACCAAGGTTTCGGGGGCGAAACCTTCGACGTGCTCCTTCTCCTTATTGAATAAGGAAGAAGGGATGACTAAGGGGAGATAGACGTTAGAGGCCCCATTCGCCTTGAATCTTCCATTAAGATAGGCTTGGATCTCTTCCCAGATGGCATAGCCATAGGGGAGATAATTGATGAAGCCTTTGACGGAGGAATAGTTCATCAATTCCGCCTTCTTGCAGACGTCGGTATACCATTGGGCAAAGTCCTGGTCGCGAGAGGTGATTTCTTGGTTTTTGATTTGTTTAGACATATTTTTACCTTCTTAGCGAATCATATCGCTGATACGTTCGATGTTTCTTTCGGTGATGGGGGTCAGCATCGTGTCATAGGGAGCGAAGACATCGGAGCTGATGTAATTGATCCCTGAACGGATGATGAGCTCCAACGACCCCCAGTTCCTTAAGCCCGTCGCGATGATGGGCCGGTGATATTTGAGGAGTTTTTCCACGAGGGCGTGGAGTTCCGAACGGATCTGGGTGTCGATGTTGCCTTCGTCCACTTCATCATTGAATCCGACGAAGAAATCATCGAAGGCATCATAGTAACGGGAATCGAGGAGGAGATATTTGCCCTTCATCAATAAGGAGCAGCCATAGCCTCTGCTCTTGAGGGTATCGATGTCCTCGATGAAATCGTCGATCTGAGAGGTGTCGACATTGACAGAGAGGTCATCTTCCCTGAATAAGAAGACCAGCTTGACCTCTTGGGCATCTTTGATTCTTGGAATCTGAGTGAGGCACATCTTCATCTCCGAGGCCCGGACCTGGAAGAAGAGTTTGCTATTGGGATCGCTGTTCTCGTTGGCGAAACGGGGGATTAAGCCTTTGGCGATGGCTGAGAAGAGATTGCTCTCTAACTGAGCCCTGACGGCATAGTTCTTCAATTCCTCGATGGATTTGAAGGCTGAGTTCAATGGCTCAGCGCGGCCAAGATACCCCACCACTTCCTTGCCTCTGACCCAATAGACTGGCCGATAGCTATAGGCGATTTGCTTGCCATCGAGGAACTTCTTGAGTTCGTCGCGGTAGGAGGAGATTTCTTCTTGGGAGACGGCGTTTTGCCCTTTGACGTAGAAACTTAAGGAGCCGAGGGAAGATGAGGAGGAGGCGGTTCTCCTGGCTTCGGTGAGGATGGCATCGGTATCGCCGATCAAATCCTTATTGGAGACGACTCCACAGCGGACTTCCATCGCCGAAGGACGGCGGAGAGAATAATTCTTATGCTGCTTCTTCTTGCTCTTATCAACGACCATCCGGTTGGCGTAGTTATTGACTTTGAGGGCGAATTCGATGGCTTCGGCCCGGGAGGTCATGCGGAGATTGGCGATGATCATCTCCCGATCGGACATCTGAATGAGGAGCTCTTTGTTTCTTACGAAAGCGGCGATGGATTCCTGGAAGGCTTGGATGAGTTCTTTTGGCTGATGGTTGGATTGCGTCAATTCGATGCCGTTCTCATTTCTTTTGGGAAGAAGCGAGAAGCAGAAAGTCATCCCCGTCCCAGCCCCATTGGTGTTGATGGCTTGGGTGAAGTCATCGGTGGAGGAGAAATTATGGACCTTCCTAGTATAGGTCAAAGGCTCATAATGAATGAGATATCTCTCTAGTTGGATGACCCCTAAAGTGCGGTCGACTTTGACGATGCGGAAAAACGCCGCCATCTCTTTTCTTCCTTCAAGATAGACGATGGTCTCAAGATATTCATCGCTTTTCTCCCCCTCGGAGATCAACGAGACCCAGTTGCGGACTTTAGGTTGCTCTCTAGTTGGGAAATACTGATAGAAATTATCAAGGGAATCGTGGGTGATCTTGGAGAAATCCTTCAAGTCGCGGTATTCGACCTCGTTTTGGGCGACGTTGAGGCGATAAAGCCTGACTGAGGAAGATTCAAGGGCGATCCTCTCTTCGGCCTTGGCTTTCTTATTCGTCCCCCGAACAAAAGTCAGGATGAATAAGCCGATCGCGATCAAAGATCCGGCCATGATGACGATGAATAAAACGCGATCCCAAGGGACGCTTCTGAGCCAAACGAAGAATTTGGAAATGAAATCGTAGAACCACTGCATAATCTTTACACGCGTAATCATATCACGCGCGCACAAATAATGACATAACGTTTTCATTGTAAGAAGAAAGAAAAAGCATTAGAATAGAGCCCGCTGGAGAAGTACCCAAGTGGTCGAAGGGGGCAGTCTCGAAAACTGCTAGTAGGTTCAGGCCTAGCAAGGGTTCAAATCCCTTCTTCTCCGCCAAAATAGAGAAAATATTCCCGTTTTGCACGGGAATTTTTTGTTTTTCTTGCCTAGAAATTTCTTTTAAAGGCCATAAAAAAACAAAAAAGCCCTCCAGCAAGGAGGGCGCGATATTGAAGGTTATTTCACCACTTCAAAGAAGGTGTCGGGATGATCCTTATCGAAAATTTCGTTGCAGGTCATGATCGTCACAAGATTCTCGGTTTTGGAAAGATTGATGATATTGTGACTCCAGCCAGGAATCATATAGACGGCCTCGATTTTTCCGCCAGAGACTTCGAATTCGACGAATTCGCCGGTCGTGATGTTCCTTTCTTGGATGAGAGCATGCCCGCTGACGACAATGAATTGTTCCCATTTGGAATTATGCCAATGGTTGCCTTTGGTTATCCCAGGCTTAGAGATATTGACGGAAATCTGCCCGCAATCCAAGGTGTGGACTAGTTCCGTGAAAGATCCCCTTTCATCGACGTTGCTTTTGAAGGCGTAGATGAATTTCTCTTTTGGGAGATAGCTTAGATATAAGGAGAAAAGCTTCTTCTCGAAGGAGCCTTTGGGCATCTTCGGCATCATTAGGCTGAGAGGCTGGTCTTTGAAGGAGAGCAATAATTCGATGATTCTCCCGAGAGTCACCTTATGGGTGATGGGGATATAGCAATAACGGCCATCTTCTTTCTCGACGGGAGTCAAGCCCTCGAATTCGCATCTATTCTCCTTCCCTTCCAATAGGTCAAACATCCCCTCGACTAAGTCATCGATATAGAGGAGCTCCACTTCGGCATTAGGATCGGAGATGTGGTATTCAAGGTCGTTGGCGATGGCGTTGCAGAAAGTCGAAACCGCCGAATTATAGTTAGGCCTCGAGTGGCCCATAAGATTAGGGAAACGGTAAATATACACGGCAGATCCCACTTCTTTTGCATAATCGAAGAATAGCTTCTCGCCTGCTAATTTGCTTCTGCCATATTCTCCATCATAACGGCCGATGAGGGTGGCTTGGATGGAGCTTGAGAGCATGATCGGGCATTTGTTGTTATGCTTTTTTAACGTATTCAAAAGCAAAGACGCGAAACCGAAATTGCCTTCCATGAATTCTTCGGGGGTCTTCGGGCGGTTGACTCCGGCGAGATTGAAGACGAAGTCGCAGTCTTGGCAATACTTATCTAAATCTTCCTTGGAAGAATCGATGTCATACTCATAGATCTCGTCGATTTTGATATTCGGGCGAGTCCTATTCTTGCCTTCGAGAATGTTTCTTAGGTTATGGCAAAGGGAGGTTCCGACCATCCCTTTGGCGCCGGTGACCAGGATCTTCATCTTAGTCTTTTCTCCAAACCATGCGGTTGACGATGTTGGTGTAGCTTTGGATGATGCGGATCACCTTCATCGAGACACTGGTATCGATATAATCGGGGCAGGGTTTTCCTAAGACGCCGTTACGCTTCATCTCAATGGCCATCTCGGTGGATTGGAGAAGCTCATCGGTGGTGATGCCGGCGATGAGGAAGTCCCCCGCTTCAATGGCTTCCGGGCGCTCGGTCGAGGTCCTGATGCAGACCGCGGCGATCGGATGGCCGATGGATAGATAGAAGCTGCTTTCTTCGGGCAGAGTCCCCGAATCGGAGACGACCGCGAGGGCATTCATCTGAAGGTTATTGTAATCGTTGAAGCCTAAGGGCTCATTGACGCGGACGCGGGGGTCGAGCTTGAAACCCGAGGCCTCGAGTTTCTTCTTGCTTCTAGGATGGCAAGAATAAAGGATTGGCATATCGTATTTCTCGGCCAAGGCGTTGATCGCGGTGAAGAGGCTGGTGAAATTCTTCTCGCTATCGAGATTCTCCTCGCGGTGGGCGGAAAGGAGGATGTAATGGTCTTTTTCTAAGCCTAGGCGCTTAAGGACGTCGCTGGATTTGATTTGCTCAAGGTTCATCGTGAGGACCTCGGCCATCGGGGAGCCGGTGACATAGGTTCTTTCTTTGGGCATGCCGCATTCGATGAGATATCTTCTCGCGGCCTCGCTATAGGGGAGATTGACATCGGAGATGATGTCGACGATTCTCCTATTGGTCTCTTCGGGAAGGCATTCGTCCTTGCAGCGGTTCCCCGCTTCCATATGGAATAAGGGGATGTGGAGGCGTTTGGCGTTGATGGCGGATAGGCAAGAGTTGGTATCCCCCAAGACCAAGACGGCGTCGGGTTTGACTTCCACCATGAGATCATAGGTCTGAGAGATGATGTTCGCGCAGGTTTCGCCGAGGTTTTTGCCGGCGACATGAAGCAAGATATCCGGTCCGCCCAAGCCAAAATCCTCCCAGAAGACGGTCGAGAGATTCTTATCGTAGTTCTGGTTGGTGTAGCAGATCAGGGTGTCTAGATATTCCCGGCTTCTTTTCATGACCGCGGCGAGGCGGATGATCTCGGGCCTCGTCCCGGCGATGATGAGGAGTTTGGTTTTGCCGTTATTTTGGAAAGTCATAGGAGCCTCCTATTCGTGTTGCTTGACGGGTCCGCCGAAGAGTTCGAGCTTCTTCAAAAGAGCCTTCATCCCCTCGACGTCGAGCCTTCCGGTGTTATGGGAAGTATATGATTCACCTAAGTTTAGCTTCTTGTTGCCCTTGGAGAAATATTTATCGTAGTTGAGGTCACGGTTATCGGCGACGACGCGGAAGAAATTGCCGCAGTCGACGGCTCTGAGCATCTCTTCTTGGGTGACCAAGGTTTCATAGAGTTTCTCGCCATGTCTAGTGCCGATATATTCGATGCCGGTCTCACTCCCGGTGAGGGAGATGACGGCTTTGGCCAAGGTCTCAATGGTCGCGGCAGGAGCCTTCTGGACGAATAAATCGCCCTGCTCACCATGTTCGAAAGCATATAAGACGAGGTCGACCGCATCATCGAGGGTCATCATGAAACGGGTCATGTCGGGATTGGTGATGGTGATGGGCTTACCAGCGTGGATCTGATTGAGGAATAGAGGGATGACCGAGCCACGGGAGGCCATGACGTTACCATATCTAGTGAGGCATAAAACGGTGTCGCCTTTTAATAGTTGCCTAGATCTCGCGACGACGTTTTTCTCCATCAAAGCCTTGGAGATACCCATCGCATTGATGGGGTAAGCAGCCTTGTCAGTAGATAAGAATATAGCCTTTTTGACGTGGATTCTCACGCAGGCGGTGATGACGTTATCGCTGCCGATGACGTTGGTTCTGACCGCTTCCATCGGATAGAATTCGCAAGATGGGACTTGCTTAAGCGCGGCGGCCGAGAAGACATAGTCGACCCCTTTGAAGGCATCGATGATCGATTCTAAGTTCCGGACATCGCCGATATAGAACTTGAGTTTCTCGTTATTGTAGGCCTTTCTCATATCGTCCTGCTTCTTCTCGTCTCTAGAGAGGATGCGGATCTCCTTGATGTCGGTATCAAGGAATCTATCGACGACGGCATGGCCAAAGGAGCCCGTCCCGCCGGTGATAAGAAGGACC
>JAIKYF010000050.1 GCA_024683495.1 Bacilli bacterium | reverse complement strand
AGGCTCGGCCTTCTTTTCTTCGATTCTATCTTCGAATAAGGGCAAAGGATCCTCATGGAGAGGAGTCTCGGGACGAACTTCTTCCTTCACGGGTTCCGAGATGATTTTCTGGACGCTAGAGGGGGTTTGGGGTGTCTCAATGGAAGAAGAATTCTCGTAATGGGTCTCCGGGGCCTTATAGACGGTTGGCTGAGGGGAAGGCTCTTTGGGGGCTGGCTCGACCTTCATGGTTGAGGGGTCAAAGCCCATCTCCCGGAGTTCCTCATCGGAGATATCGATGGAGGCTTCGGAGATGCCGACATTCTGGATGATGGGCGTGCTCGGGGCGATTTTAGAGGGCTCATGAGGCTTATCCTCAGGGATGGGAGAAGGGATTTCCTCATGGTAACGCTCGACTCTGGAAGGGAATTCGCTTGGGGAAGAGAGCTCGGCCTCATTAGGATGAGAGATGGGCTCATCGAAGAAGGGATTGGATTTAGGGGCTTCGATGGGAGAGGCCTCTAAATGCCGTCTTTCTCTTTCTTTTTGCTCTTTTTGCCTGGCATCTTCTTCCTTTTTGCGGGCTCTTTCTTCTTTTGTGGAAGAGATTCTTCTTATTAAGAAAGAGACGAAGATGGAGACCGGGCGATATAAAACCAAGATGGCCGCGGCCAAATAGAAGATGATGAATAAGGCGATTGGCAAGGCGGCGATGGGCTTCATGAGATTATATAAGGAAGAGCCCGCGAGTCCACCACCCTGCTCGGCGAAGAGGAAGAGGCGGTAGGAATTCTCGCCTTGGAACTTAGCCATCGCTTCGGCGAAATTATAATTCTCGACGTTATTCTGGGCCAAATGGGAGGATAGGACCATCGTCCCTAAGAATAAGGCGAGGAAACATAGATGGATTCTCCAAGAGAAAGGCTTGGAGGCTAAGCTTCCTTTGAATAAGAGGTAGACCCCATAGATCAATAAGACGGGGAGAAGGATGTAATATCCGGCCACGCCGAGGAGATATTCGACCCCATAGGCGAGATACCAGAGGTGCTTAGATAAGGGCGAGACCAAAAAGGCGATCGCGATGAAAGCGAGCAAGGCTCCGAGAGCCTGAAAAATATTTTTCGTGGTGATGATGCGTGTTTTTTTCATATTAACCCCTACTATTTGGGTGAATTAGGCCACTTCGACGATGATGGGAAGGATCTGCGGCTCTTTGCCAGTGGCTCTTCTGATGTAGCGCATGACTTTCTCATGGCATTCGGTCCTGATGAATTCGATATCAGGCGATTTCTTGACGAGTTCCTCTCCTAATAAAGAAGAGAAGATCTTCGTGGCTTCCTTGATGATGAAGTCGCTGTCTTTAAGGAAGACGAGGCCTCTCACCTGGACATCGGGCCCGGCCACCACTTGATGGGTGGATTTGGAGATGGTGGCGGCCATGATGACTAAGCCCTGCGACATCTTCTCGCGCTGAGCGAGGATCTCGGGTTTGACGTCGCCGATCCCCTTTCCGTCGATCATGATGCCATCGCTTGGGATTTTCTCATCCATAAGCGAGACTTTCCCCTCGACGATATTGAGGGCTAAGCCCTTATCGAGGAGGAAAACGTTGTTGTGGCCTAAGCCAATCGACATCTTTAAGGCGATTTGGGCGTTGGCGAGCAAGTCCTTGAATAGGCCTTTATAGGGGACGTAGAACTTCGGATGGAAGATGGAGATGATGGTCTTTAAGTCTTCTTCGGAGGCGTGCATCTTCAAAAATGAGCGCCGGGGGACCTGATAGATATTGGGCCCGCTACGATAGAGATCATCGATGGCCGAGACGGCTTCGATCTCGTTTTTGTCGCTCGCGGTGCAGGCGATGATGAAGGTATCTTTCTCCGATAAAGAGACGTTTTTGACGTTCTCATTCTGCTTTTCGGCCAATAAGCCGATCTTGTTGAAGATTTTGACTCCATATCCAAGGATGAGAACGATGGTGTCTTGCTCCCTGATGCGGTTGATCTCATTGATGGAGCAGATGTTTTCTCTAGGGATGGTCAGTTGGCCGGCTTTTTGCATGCCGACGATGGCATCCATCGATTCCTCGTCATATGGGACGATCTTCTTTTTGGAAGCGACCGACCATTTGATGATTTCGTCGATGTTATAGTAATTGGTGGAATAGAGGGCGATGAAGATCCGGCCCGAGGATTCTTTGAGGGTATCCTCGACGAAAGGAAGGAGTTTATAGCCGGGGGCGGTATATCCGCTTCTAGAGGCATAGACCGACTCAGTGAATAAACATAAAGTCGGCTCTTCGGCGATCTTGGCCATCGCGTTCATATCGTGGAGGAAATTGGGGTCTGAGGCGTTTTCGACGACGAAATCGCTCGTGAAGACCAGATTCCCTTGGTCGGTGTGGAGGCAGACGCCACTGCTTAAGGCCACGTTATGGGCGGTCTGGAAATAGGAGATCTTATGTCCGGCGACATTAAAGGAAACGGTCGGCGGGATGATTCTGAAATCATAAGGGATATCGGACTTTCCGACGTGGCGGGCGAAGATCTTGAACATCTCGATGGTGACTTTGGAGCCATAGATCGGGGCCGGGACTTTCTCATAGATGTAGGCTAAGGCCCCCATCTCATCGTCATGGCCATGGGTCAATAGATACGCTTTGACCTTGTCTTTATGTTCGAGTAGATAAGTATAGTTAGGGATGACGTAATCGACGCCGGGCATCGTTCTATCAGGATATTGGATGCCGCAGGAGATGACGAAAATATCATCGTTGATGGAGACGACGGTGCAGTTTTTGCCTTCCTCATCTAATCCTCCAAGGGCGAAAATCTTGATTCTATCCATACCCTAACCTCCATAAGTAAAAGATCGTTTGATGAACGATTTTCTTTATTATAAAGAAATAGTCGCTTCAAGACTATAATATTTAAGAACTTTTTGAGCATTTTTCTCTCTAGTCCCCTTTTAGGGATATCAGAGTGAGCGATCTAGTTATCCTCTAAAGATTCAAGGAAACGAGTTTCCTAAAGATAAAATCTTCACTTTTGAGGAAAAGTAACGAAAGAAAAAGAAAAATCGGAAACATTTTAAAGAAGTATCCGATTTTTGCTTTTTTCCTTAGAATTTCAGCTTGTATTTAAGGCAATAGGCCCCGGCCGCCGGATGGCCGGCTTTGGCGGCTTCGATGATGGCGGAGATGCCGGGATTGGTGTCCTCAGGATGATTCCTTAGATAGGCGATGCCATAGACATATCCAGCTGATTTTCTTCCGGAATTATAGGCAATTTCCGCTTCTTTTAGGGCTTTAACGTCATCGACGTCAGTCCCTTTCCCCAATAGATACATCTCGGCGAGCCTCTCATTTGACATCCTGACGCCTAAGGTTTCACCGGCGTATCTATGGAAAGAGAAGGCGGTTTTGAGGTCTTCCCCGTCGTCTCCATGATAATAATAGATATCGCCAAGCATCGAGGTGGCTTTTGGATTCAGATAACGGGAATAGAGATAGCTATAGATTTTTCTTGCTCCCTCATAATCGATGGATAAGCCATGTCCGAAATAGAGGGCGTTGGCGTAGGCTAAAGAGCCCTCCTCCCCTCCTAGAAGATAGGCTTCCTTATAATGCTTGATGGCGGTTTTGAGATTCTCTTGCTGACCTAAGCCCTTTCTAGCGAATTCGCCCTTGAGGAAAGTCGAGAGAGGGTCGCCAAGTTTCGCCCCTTTGTTAGCGTAGGATCTCGCCTTGGTGATGTTGGCGAGGGTTCCTATCCCTTTATAGTAGCAAAGAGCGACTTTCCCCAGCGCATAAGGCAAGGAGATATTATCGGCGAGAGTGAGGAGATCATTAAAGGCGGCAGCCTCATTCTTAGAGTTAGAGATATCCAAATAATCGAGATAGGCTCGGGCTTTTAGGGAACCGAATTTCATGGCTTCCCTCAAGTGCTTAAGGCCTTTTTCCTTATCGATGTCCTCTTTCCCTTCTCCCCTATAATGGATTTCCCCTAGATAAAAGGAGGCTTCCGAAGAGCCAAGATAAGAGGCCTCGCTGAAGAAATTCTTGGCCTTTTTCTCATCTATTTCCAAAGTGGGATATAGGTTCCAAGAGAGATAGCCTAGAAGAAATCTTCCTCCGGCATTCATCATCCCCGCTTGCTTAAAATGCTTTTCGGCCGACGAATACTGAGGCTTGGATTTGCCATATCCTTCCATCTCCAATCTGCCAAGATAATAATTCGCGGGTTTTAGGCCATATTTGGAGGGGATGGAGAATAATTCATAAAGGTCTTTCGGATCGATGGAGTCTCTATCATATCTATTAGAGTAGATACCCTGGATGAGCTTTCCTTCGATATAGCCTTCATCAAGAAGCTCTTGAGCGGCTTTCAAGGCCTTCGTCGGCTTCGCGCTTTTCTTATATAAATCCAATAATCCCGTGAGGAAAGTCTTGGCTAAAGGATTATTCTCATTGATTTTATTGACCCTCTCATTTATCGGGGCGAGCCTCTCATTGACGTAAGGCTCTTCGATGAGATTGATGATTTCGATATATGTTTCGTAGGTCTCTTTGCTGGTGAATAAAACCGATTCATAGGGAGAATCCTTGGACTTTATCTCCGTCGACTGACCCTTTTTCGGGGTGGATTTCTCGATGATAGGAGCCTTGACTTCCGGCGCTTTTTCGACTTTATATTCGATCCCGAATAAGGAAGAGAGATACCCCATCGCCTCTTTTAAGGCTTCCTCGGCGATCAAGGTCTCTTCGGCTAAATAGGAGATTTCGGAATCGATTTGGGCGACGCTCTTAAGGGTGCCGGACTTAAAATTCTCGACCTCTCCGCGGGCCACCAATCTCCCCAATAGACGCCTCATGGCAGGAGAAAAAAGATCATAGTCATCTAAGACGTTAGTCAAAACCTCGGAATCGAGGAAATATTCAGGATGAGTTTTATAGAGTTCCTCTAAAGTCATGATTTATCGTTAAAAAAGAAAATATCCCCTGCAACACGTATCAATATTGTAGGGAATATCTATCATTTTGTCCATCGCTAGAAAAATAACCCCATCCGCGGATGGGGCTAGATTATTCGACGATAGGCATTTCCCTAGTGGCGATTAGGTCAATTCCCGTCTGAAGGAAGTCTTTGACGATGACTTGGCCGATAGAGACGGGGGCGACTAGATGGATCTTATTGATCTCCTCCATCGCTTCCTGAAGTTTGCCTTTCGGGATGGCCCCGTTGGTCCGGACTGGGCAAAGAGGGAAAATGGCCTTATCGATGCGGACGGTCGAAGTCAGAACCCTCGTCGGATTGGTGACTTCTTGCTTGCCATAGGCCGCGCCTCGGGGGCAGAAATTGCCGGTGACGTTAAGATTCTCGTCGACGTGGAGGTGGCAGCCTCTTGGGCAGACGATGCAGATCAGATCTCTACTTTCCATTGTCGAAACTCTCCTTATTGACTAAGCTGACTTCCAAAGTCCCCTCCCTCTCCTTAAATAAAGAAACAGGAAGCGAAGCGATTTCCATTTCGCTAGGGATGATGGCGGGCTTATAGACTTTTCTAATTATCTCCCCGTTGACTTTATAGAGGAGATAGACGTTTCTAGAAGGCTTTCTGACCCTGAATTTGATGGTCGCTTTATCTAGGCCTTCTAGATCGATTCTCGAAGGAACGACGTAGCCGATCCCTTCGCCAGGAAGGCAGGTTAAGCCTTTCTTGCTCTCTTTTAAGAGGCCTTTTAGATAGAGGGCGGCGCCTTTGCCAGCGTCTCTAGCCTCCACCACGACATTATCGACCAAATCATGGACGTGGAGGACGTTCCCGCAGGAGAAGACGCCTTCTAAGGAAGTCTCATAATGCTCATTGACCTCAGCCCCTTTGGTTCTGCTCTTCTTGATGCCAATATTGTCTAAAAGGGTGTTGTTGGGGATCAAGCCGATAGAGAGAATAAGCGTGTCGACATCGAATCTTTGCTCGGTGCCGGGGATGGCTTGCATCCTCTCGTCGACCTTTGAGATCTCGATGGCCTCCACCCTATCCTTGCCGATGACTTTGGAGACGGTATGGGAGAGATATAGAGGGATGTTGAAATCCTCAAGGCACTGAACCATATTTCTATTTAAGCCATTGGAATAGGGCATGATCTCGGCGACGCCTAAGACTTTGGCCCCTTCTAAGGTCAAGCGTCTGGCCATGATGAGTCCGATATCGCCCGAACCCAAGATGAAGATCCTCTTGCCGACGAGATAGCCGAATTGATTGAGGAATAGCTGGGCTTGGCCGGCGGTCAAGACGCCGGCGGGACGAGTCCCGGGGATACCGATCGCCCCGGCGTTTCTTTCGTAGCATCCGGCGGCCATGATGATGGATTTGGCTTTGATTTCCACGACCCCTTCCTCTT
>JAIKYF010000016.1 GCA_024683495.1 Bacilli bacterium | reverse complement strand
TAGAGGAGCAAGAGAGAATAAATAACCTAGAAAGGCAACTTAAAATCCGCGAGCACAATCTATCCGAAAAAGAGAAGAAGCTCCATGATGAAGTCGATAAAGAGAAGGCTCGTCTCCTAGAGGAATATGAGGATAAGCTCAGGAAGATCCTCAAGGAAGCCAGAGACTCCCAATCCTCCATCGGGAATATCGTCACGGCCAAAAAGAAGCTCGAGGAGCTTGAGGAAGCCGAGGAAATCGAGCTATTTTCCGATGAGATCAAAGTAGGGGACTACGTCGAGATCCCCTCGATGTTCGCCGATGGAAGGGTCATCAAGATAAGTGGCAATAAAGTCCTCGTCAATTCTAGCGAAGGGCTTCAGTTCACCACCCAATTAGATCACCTAAGGAAAATAAGGGAGCCCGAGAAGAAGAAAAAGCCGATGTCAGGGAAGCATCTAGATGAATCCTCCCTCAAAAAGAGCCTCTCCTTAGAACTCAACTTGATCGGCCAAAGAGGGGAAGAGGCCAAACTCAACCTCCAAAAATACCTCGATGATTGCCTTCTTTGCCATTATAAGAGAGTGAGGATCATCCATGGCTTTGGTAATGGGGTCCTGAGGAAAATCGTCCAGGAATATTGCAAAGCCAATAAGTCCTTCATCGCCAAATACGAATCGGCCGACGGGGCCGAAGGTGGGGGAGGAGCCACGATCATTTACCTAAAATAATAGGGATTTGACGAGAATATCATATGGAACTAAGCGAAAAACTCCGCCGCCAAATCGACCTTCTCCCCGATAAGCCCGGGGTCTATCAGATGAAGGACAAGGATGACCACATCATCTATATCGGCAAGGCCAAAAACCTCAAAAAGAGGGTCTCCCAATACTTCCTCCGCCCCCAGACGGGGAAGGTTTTCGCCATGGTCTCCCACGTCGACCATTTCGACTTCATCATCGTCCACACCGACAAAGAGGCCTTCATCCTCGAGATGAACCTCATCCAGACCCATTATCCCCGCTACAACATCATGCTGATGGACGATAGCCACTATCCCTATATCGCCGTGAAGCGCGATGACGCTTATCTAAAAATCGCTAGAAAAGCCACTGACAAGAAATATTTCTATTTCGGCCCCTTCCCCAATTCCAGCGATGCCTATAAGACCATCGATATCCTCAATGAGCTCTATCCCACGAGGAAATGCCGGAGTATCCCCAAAAAACCCTGCCTCTATTACCATATGGGCCAATGCCTGGCTCCCTGCATCAATAAGATCGAGCCGGAGACTTATCTAGATCTCTATAACAAAATCAAGGAATTCCTTTCTGGCAAAACCGAGGAGGCCATCAAAGAATTGAAGGAGAAGATGCTAGCAGCCTCCGAAGAGCTAAGATTCGAAGACGCCCAGCATTATAAAGAGATGATCGAGGCCATCAACCGGACGACCTCCAAGCAATCGGTGGAAATCTCCTCCGATAAAACAAATCGAGATATCTTCGCCTACGCCGAAAGAGACAATTACCGCTCCCTTGCGATTCTCACCTATCGAAGGGGAATCCTCCTAGGCAAGAAAGTCAAGGTGGTCCCCATATTCGGGGAGGCCGAAGAGCAAATCACCGAATTGATCGAGGAATATTACCAAACCAATTCCCTTCCTAGCGAAATCGCCTGCAATATCCCTTCCTTTAAAGAAGAATTCACCTCAGTCTATCCTGAAGCTTCTATCATCTCCCCCAAAGAAGGGAGGCTCTTAGAGCAGATCGATCTCGCGGCCTTAAACGCCAGGCAAGGATTAGACGCCCACTTCATGTCGGCGAGGCTTGATGACGATAATCTCGCTTTACTAGAAGAGCTAGGCAATCTCTTAAAAATAAAAACCCCTTACCGCATCGAACTATTCGATAATTCCCATATCCAAGGCTCCTCACCCGTCTCCGCGATGGTCTGCTACATCAACGGGGCCCCCGCGAAGAAGATGTATCGGAAATATCATCTAAGCGAAGAAGATGCCGGGGACGATTACCACTCGATGGTCGAAGTGGTTTTCCGTCGCTACTCGAGGCTTAAGGAAGAGAATCTCTCCTATCCTGACTTGATCCTCACCGATGGAGGCATCACCCAGGTCCATGCGACTTTGGAAGCCTTAAATAAAATCGAGGTCAACATCCCCGTTTTTGGCTTATATAAAAACGATAAGCACCAAACCGAGGGCATCATCGATAAAGATGAGAATACCTATCCTCTTGATCCTAAGTCTCCCTTATTCTTCCTTCTGATGAGGATGCAGGATGAGGTCCATCGCTTCGCCATAACCTTCCACCGTCAGCAACGGGGCAAGAAGATGAATTCTTCCATCTTCGATAACATCAAAGGCATCGGGGAGAAAAGAAAAGAGGTCCTAAGGAAGCACTATCCGACCGTCGATTCCCTTTTGATGGCCTCCGTCCAAGAGCTCTCTCAGATCATCCCTCTTGAGCTTGCCAAAGAACTCTATAGCCTCTGCCATCCCGATAATGGGGAAGAGGATGAGGACGAAGAATAGCCTTGATATGACCTTAATCCCTGGCATTTAGACGCGTTTTGCCAGGGATTTTTCATTTTTGGAGAAGAAAATGAAAGTCATATCAAGACGAGAAAATTTTTCCTATATAACTATATAGATAATAAAAAAGATAATAAAAAGATAATATAAAAGACACTATAGACGTGAATAACGGGGTTATCTTCTGATTGATCTATAAATGAAGCGTATCGTAAGCCTTATTATCCCTTAGGTTTCATTCCTTAATAGAGAGGGATTACCCCCCGATAAATCTCTTTCTAAACTTTTTCTTTAAATTCTTGCACACAAGCCATGAAGAATGTATATTATTTGAGCATGCGCCCGTAGCTCAGCTGGATAGAGCAACTGCCTTCTAAGCAGTAGGTCAACCGTTCGAGTCGGTTCGGGCGTGCCATATTGAAACAACAGGA
>JAIKYF010000156.1 GCA_024683495.1 Bacilli bacterium | reverse complement strand
CGTGGTTATGGAAGAATTCTCTTTTTAATATCCCGAAGTACCCTTCGCAGGCAGCGTCATCTGGGGAGCATCCTTCTCTAGACATGGGTCTTGCGTGACCATATTCTCCCATTAACCCAATCCGATTATCGGTTCCATAGTGCGTCCCCCTATCCGAATGAATGATAGGATGAGTATCACTAGGAATTAACTCATGGGTCTCTTTTAGCATCGAAGAAGTAAGCCCGTCTGAAGGCGATATGCCTATTTCCCTGGCAATCGGGCATCAATCAAATGAATCGATCATTGGCGATAGGCAAATCTTACCTGCGTTTATATGGAATTCGGTTATGTCGGTGGCAAATTTTTCAAACGGTCTATCGGCCTTAAGCTTTTTGATCATCGTTATACACGTGGTGTTACCATTTCGGATGGTCCAACTTTCCGTCCGCAGCCCCCAACTATATTTTTGGTATTTATACAGTTGATGAAAGACACAGAAACGCGGACAAAAGTTTGCAAAACAAAAAAATGTTCGCAATAATATGAAAATTCACTGATAAAAATTTGCAAAACACACTTTTGTTTGCCATTCTTTTGGCATGAGCAGAATAGAATTAATCAACAAATTGATCGATCAAGTAGGATCTGGAAAAGCTAATGTTATTCAATGTAATAGAAACTATGAATCTGGCGATTTTTTAATCAATCATTTAAAACTTGAGCTACAAAGAAAATTTCCGGAGCACAATATAGTTGTTTTTACCCCCGTTACAAAATTCAAAAGGGAAATGGTTTCATTTCTTTCTGCATTAAAGCGATGGTCGAGCGAAAGACCCGTTATTGTATTAGTACACGACTTGTTCTATTATCATAACCCAGATGCAATCATCAGTATTCTATATGGTTCAAATCGAATCTCGGGCTATATCACAACTGATGTCAATATTTCTTATAGATTAGGAAAACGCGATACGCTGGTGCGCGGAAGATATAATACCTTTTATTTAGCTCCTTCTTTGTTTGGTGATACCGATAAAGATCAAGGCGACATTTTTGGACATCTTGATTCTCTTGATTTGTACGACCACAAAGAATATGCGGCTAGGATTTATAGATACTTAGTTGTTCATAGTGGCGAACTTCTTACTTATAGAACAATATATGAAAACACCGGTAAGGATATGACTCTAGGCGTCCTTATTAAGGCAATTGATTTTATGGTTAACCACAATATGCTTTATCGTTTACCAAGAGTTGATATTTCAAATATGAAAGAACTTAGTAGCGGTTTTATATATTATCCTGCCTATGCTGAAGAATTAGATGGCACGGATTTGTCAGCAGAAAGAAAATACATATTAAAGAGTGAAACATATCTAATATCGAGAATGATTTATGACGGCTTAACCGTTAAAAAAGCTATTTCTTATGTTTATGAATCTGATGGAGATAAAAGAACTCGTATTGAATTTAATCGCGGATTTCTTGTTGGTAGTTATGATAAAAATGTAGTTATTAAGCCATATTTTGATAATGACGAAGAAGAATTAAATAGATTGGTTAAATCAAAAATGAATATTCCACATATAGTTGCCTTATTAGGCAATTCAGAATATAGGATGGATAAAAACGGTTTAACTTATGTTGGTTTGGATAAATTATTAACGAAAGGATTAGATGGCTATGGCAGAATTTAAAAGAGAAAAAGAAGTTAAAGAATGAGATGAGACCCAAATATAGGGTTCGCACCCATTCTAAACATATAAAAAAGGCTTGATAGCATTGTATCAAACCTGTTCTACTATTATGGTGCCCAAGACCGGACTCGAACCGGTACGCTTTTGAGGGCGAGGGATTTTAAGTCCCTTGCGTCTACCATTCCGCCACTCGGGCACAGGCAACAAAAAACATTATTTTTTGTCGCTATGAAATTATAAATATCTCCGTTTACAGTGGCAAGTTTTATTTTAAAAATAAAGACAGACTTTAGGAATTCTTAATCAAATCGTATTCTTCAGAGGTTAGGACGTTCCAGAATC
>JAIKYF010000153.1 GCA_024683495.1 Bacilli bacterium | reverse complement strand
ACCTGCCGCTTTGGCGCGATTGAGAAGAGATAAGGAGAGATATCGAATATGGAAAAAATTAACATCAATATCGAAGGCCGTATCTATAGCGTCGACAAGAATCTAACCGTTCTTGAAGCGGCGAGAGAATGTGGCTTCAATATCCCGACTCTTTGTTACTTCAATCATGGCAAGTGCTCTCTTGCCAGCTGCCGTGTCTGCTTAGTCGAGATCAGAACCGCCAGAGGTGGAAAATTATTCGCCTCTTGCGTCTACCCCGTCGCCGACATCCCAGCCGAAAAAGGCTTTGAGATCTATATCTCCTCGCCGATGGCCACAGCGGCCCGTAGAGCCTCCGTTGAACTCTTATTGTCCAATCACTCCAAAGATTGCCAAACCTGCTCCAAAAACGGCAAATGCGAACTTCTCGAAGTTGCCAATATCACCGGAGCCGAATCTGGCAAATATGAAGGCGAGAACACCCCAGTCACCATCGATGAATTAGCCCCAGGCTTAGTCAGAGATTCCAGCAAGTGCATCCTTTGCGGACGTTGCATCGAAAAGTGCAAAGAAGCCCAAGGCGTTGGCATCCTCGGATTCGAAAACCGTGGCTTCCAGACCGTCGTCGCTCCAGCGATGAATAGATCCTTCGCCGAAGTTCCTTGCTTACAGTGCGGCCAGTGCATTAATGTCTGCCCAACCGGCGCCTTAAGCGAACACCGCGAAATCGCCAAAGTCGACAAAGCGATGGCCGAAGGCAAATATGTCATCGTCCAGACCGCTCCAGCCGTCCGTGCGGCAATTGCCGAGGAATTCGGGGCGAAAGTCGGTGAAGAAGACGGAACCGGAAGAATGGTCGCCGCCCTTCATAGACTTGGCTTCCAGAGAGTCTTCGACGTCAACTTCGGCGCCGACCTCACCATCACCGAAGAAGCCCAAGAGCTCGTCAATCGTATCACCAAGAAAGTCGCTCCACTTCCTCAGATCACTTCCTGTTCCCCAGGTTGGATCAACTACATGGAATTCTTCTATAGCGATTTGATCCCTCATGTCTCCACCTGCAAATCCCCACACGAAATGCAAGGTGCCATCACCAAGAGCTACTTCGCCAAAGCCCATGGCCTCGACCCCAAAGACGTCTATGTCGTCTCCGTCATGCCATGTACCGCCAAGAAGTATGAGAAAGACCGTCTCCAGAATGCGGCGGTGGAAGGCTTGCCAGATGTTGATGCCGTCATCACCACCCGCGAGCTCGCCGTCATGATCAAGAGAGCCGGCATCGTCTGGAACCGCCTCCCCAAAGAGGAATTCGATGACGATTTGCTCGGAGAATACACTGGTGCGGGCGTCATCTTCGGCGCGACTGGTGGCGTTATGGAAGCGGCCTTAAGAACCGCCCATAAGATCATCACCGGCGAAGAAGCCGCTAGACCCGACTTCACCGAAGTCCGTGGTATGGCTGGCGTCAAAGAAGCCACCATCGACATCAAGGGCACCCCAGTCCGCGTGGCCGTTACCTCTGGTATGGCTAACGCTAAGCCTCTCCTTGATCAAGTTAGAGAAGGCAAGTCCCCATACGCTTTCATCGAAATCATGTGCTGCCCAGGCGGATGTATCGCCGGCGGCGGACAACCATTCGTTAAGCCATCCTTGATGCCAAACGAAGATCCTGACATTCTCGACACCTTCCGTGAAAAGAGAGCCAAGATCCTCTATGATATCGACGCGAACAAGCCAATTCGTCAATCCCATAACAACCCCGACATCATCCGTCTATATAAGGATTATCTCGGACATTATGGATCCGAACTCGCGGAAGAACTTCTCCATACTTCATATGTGAAAGATCGTCCTTGCTTCCCAACCGTCGAAAAGAAGAAGTAAAAATCCTTCACCAAAAGTAAGCCTAGGTTCACTACCTGGGCTTTTTTGGTGTAGAATATCCACATGTCATATAAAAATGTGATTTTCGATCTTGATGGAACCTTGTTCGATACAGTGGTGGATATCCAAAAAGCAATCAATGTAACCTTAAAAGAAGTGGGAATTGATAGGGTTTTTACTCGTGAGGACACGATTAAGGCCTTGGGTAGAGGGGCTGATTACCTCATTCATATCGTCTTAGGCGATTTGGATTCCGAAGAGATGTTTAAGACATTTAAGCCCGTCTATTTAAAAAATTACGCCGCATTCCACGGTGAGAAGACAGTTCCATTCGTTCATATCATCGATGCCTTAAGCATTTTAAAGGAAAATGGGGTCAAATTATTCATCTGCACAAATAAGCCAGACCACATTACCCTTCAATTGATGAATAAAACGAAGCTTGCCCCATACTTCACGGAGATGAAGGGACATGTTGAAGGAACGAAGGTCAAACCCGATCCTCATATTGTCGATTATTATGTCGAAAAATACCATTTAGATAAAAAAGAGACGGTTTTTGTTGGGGATTCTGTGGTCGATTATCAAACCGCGAAGAATGCCTCACTTCCTATTTGTCTCTGTTTATGGGGGTATGACGATTACTCTAGAGAGTATGTTCAAAACTGCGACTATAGAATTAAAGATCCATTAGAATTATTAGAGGTGGTTAGATGAAGCAATTGATAGCGAAAATTAAAATCCGACCGGGTTTTGCCAGTAATTTTTCCTTATTCTTAGGCTCTTTGATCATCGCTTTAGCCCTTGGCGATTCGATGAATATGGTCGAACATGCCACCCCGTTATTCGTCGTTTATCCTACCATCGTCGGTTTCTTATTCATGGCCTCGGTTTTCGCCGATCATAGCGCGAAGGGCAAGGTGAGATGGATTTTGACCTCAATCTCCAATGGATTGATGGTTTTGGCAGTATTTATCTTGGTTATTCACCGGATGCATTATTATCCTTTAGCCGATAATCGTCAGTTAGACATCTTAAGAATCCTTGGACTTATATTAGGTGTTGCCTCCGCGGCCATTCCTTTATATTTCTCTCTTATTTGTTTTAAGAGAAAAACCGATTGGGATCCTGCGGAATTAGAGGACGTCGCCCCGGCAGGCGCCGAACTCGCTTTAGGAGGCATTTTCCTATTTTATGCTAGTTTTGCCGTGTATTTTTCTCAAGTCGTGACTGTTTTGCAGACTTTTGCCATCATTATCGCATCCCTCTATTCGGTCTTATCCATCTTCCGTTTATATATCTATTTCTCCAAGAAAAAGATCTCTGGCGGGTTAAGAAACGTTATCTTCGTCGCCTTATTCATTCTCGGTGGCCTCACCATCGTTTACTTAATCATCGGTGCCGACCAAGAAGGACGCGTTATCAATTGGCAATCCTTCTTATACATATTATTATTGTCCATTGCCTCGATCGCCTATGCGGTTATTTCCTTAGGCGTTGGGTATTGCAAACTTCCTGATAAAAAGCAGGGAAGAAAGGAGAAATGACATGGAATTGAAAATCTACAATTCCTTAGGGAATCAGCTTGAAACCTTTAAACCATTGGAAGAAGGAAAGGTTTCCATCTATTGTTGTGGCCCAACAGTCTATAATTCTCCGCATATCGGAAACTTCCGACCAGTCATCACCTTCGATTTACTTAGACGCTTACTAAAACACCTCGGTTACCAAGTGACCTTCGTCAGCAACTACACCGACGTTGATGATAAAATCATCAATCGGGCCAAAGAGCTCGGTATCAGCGAGAAAGAACTCACCGAATCCGTCATCGAAGAATATGCCTCTTTAGTCAAAGAAGTAGGGGCAGATCTTCCTGACATCACCCCAAAACCCACCGTCTATATGCCCCAAATCATTTCTTATGTGAAAGATTTGGTCGATAAAGATGCCGCCTATGCCATCGATGGGGATGTCTATCTTCGCGTGAAGAAAATCCCAGGCTATGGCCAACTCTCCGGGAACGACGTCGAAGACCTTGAGTCCGGGGCTAGAATCGACGTTAATAGCAAGAAGGAAGATCCACTTGATTTTGCCTTATGGAAAAAGACCGAAGATGGCATCAAATGGGAGACCGAGTGGTCTGAGGGACGCCCTGGCTGGCATACCGAATGCTGCGTCATGATTGACTCGATTTTCCGTGCAAATAATGGATATATTGATATTCATGGCGGCGGATTTGACCTTAAATTCCCCCATCACGAAAACGAAATCGCCCAGTCCATTGCCCACAATGGCAATAAGCTTGCCCATTATTGGATGCACAATGGTTTCATCAATATCAATAACGAGAAAATGTCCAAATCCTTAGGCAATGTCCTTTTGATGAAGGACGTCGTTAGAGAATACGGCGGAATGGCCTTCCGCTTGATGGTTTTGGCCGCCCATTATCGGGCGCCGGTCTCCTTCTCGGAAGACACCATCAAGGAAGCCCAGATTAAGCTTAAGCAGCTTCAGGATTCTTTGAAGAAAGCTTCTATCCTCCTTGAACTTAAGGATATCGATGTCGATGCCCTTAAGCCGTCCGATGAGACTAAATTCTTAGAGGCCATGTGCGATGATTTGAATACCCCTAACGCTTTGGCGGTCCTCTATGAGGAGAATAAGAACCTCAATAACCTCATGCGTGTAAGAGAAATCGATCTCGAGGCTTTGAAAGATAGCTATGCCAAAGTCAGGACCTATGAAGAAGTCCTCGGGCTTAAATTAGAGGTGCCTCATCTAACTGAAGACGATAAGTCTCTCTATAACGAATACAATTTGGCGAAGCAGAATAAAGACTTCGCAAAATCAGACGAAATCAGAAAAGTTCTTATTGAAAGAGGAATTTTCTAAAAAATTTCACGAAAAAGATAACCTGTTTATGAAAAAAGATGCATTATATGTATACGGCAAAAATGCTGTCTATGAATCTCTTGAAGCCAAAAGCGCGAAAGAAGTCTACACCTTATCCCGTTTAAAGGACGATAGAGTTATCAAGAGAGCACTAGAACTGGGGATCGGGGTCAATTTTGTCGATGAAGGACGGCTCTCGTCTATGGCTTCTTCATCGAATCACCAAGGCATTGTCGCCTTGATAGATCCTCCAAGCTTTTGCTCATTAGACGAACTCATTAAGGAAGCATCGAAGAAAAAGGATCCTCTCGTCGTCATTCTCGACGGGATCGAAGATCCTCATAATCTAGGTGCTATCCTTAGATCATGTGATGCGTTCGGCGTGGACGGCGTCATCATGAAAAACCGTGGCGAAGTCCCCTTAAATTCCACGGTGGCCAAGGTCTCGACCGGCGCCATCAACTGGGTTAAGGTGATTGCGGTTCCTAATTTATCCCAGGCGATTGAGAAACTCAAAGCCTCTGGGTACTGGATTGTGGCCTCTGATGGAGGTGCGACAACCTCCTATGATGAGGTCGATTATAGCGGTCCAATGGCCGTCGTCGTCGGCTCAGAAGGGTTTGGGATCAGTAAACTCGTTCTGAAGAACTCCGACTTCATCACCAAAATTCCGATGTTCGGGCATGTTAATAGCCTAAATGCATCGGTGGCGACTGGCATTTATCTTGCGATGGTTTGTGCCAAAAGAGCAGCAAAAAACGCTAAATAAATCAATAATCAGTTCATAGAAACCGGTTTCAATTTTTGGGATCTATTTTTATGATTATGTCTAACAAAAAAACATTCGACAGCATGACTGACGAAGAACTTTTCGATTTGGCGAAAAACCACCACGATGTGGAAGCCGAAAACTATCTGGCTATGCGCTACTATGAAATGCGCTATGCTTTAGGTGAGATTGCTCTCCCAGGAGCGATCGGGTACATCACCCCAGGTGAGTTCAATCACCTCTATTTCCTGACCTACATGAATGTCTATTCTTCTTATGATCCTGAGAAGGGCTCATTCAAGGGGTTTGCCATCGTGACCCTCCATTTCGATCTCTTGCATTCCGTAAGAGAAGAGAAGAAGCGGAGAGCCACGATCACCTCTTTCGATGACAATGTCTATTATGGATCAGAAAGAAGCGATTGGACTTTCCATGACATCGTCCCCTCCGAGAATAGCGAGGACCCCAAGGCCTATTGCGACCTTTTGGACGTCGTCGCTCTCATCGAATCGGCGAGCACGGAATTTGACAACATCACCTTAGAGATAGTGAAGCTTTACATCGTGGGACTCACCGTCTCGGAAATAGCCAAGGCCTTGAAGATCTCCCAAAGCAAAGTGAGAAGAAGCATCCGATTATATCGGGACTTCATGAACACTCGCTTCACTAAGGATAATCCAAAAGCCACTTCGCCCAGCAGCGCTAAGAAGAAATAACATAACTCACAAAATCAATTTTTAATTACCCAAAAGTATAGGGGAATATTTGGCAGAGGCCAAAAATATAGGTGGCGGTTTCACTGAAACTACGCCACCATTTTTAGATTATTCATAAAATGAATTGACAAAACCCCTTAATGGGGGATAGACTTAGGCACGCTAAGATATGTAAATAGGAGTGTTATGGGAAGGATAAAGGTTTTTTTGATTTGCTCTGAGTGTCTCTCGAGAAACTACACGGTAACCAAGAAAAAAGAAGATCCAGT
>JAIKYF010000143.1 GCA_024683495.1 Bacilli bacterium | reverse complement strand
CCTGTAACGTTGGTGTACCAAGCGCCGCTGACGTTGAATAAGACCGAGCTGATGGTGTCGCTTAATCTAAGATTGAGGACAGCACCGGTGGACAAAGCCGCGGATCCTTGGAAGGAACCCCAGACCGCGATGAAGATGATGAACTGAATCACCATTGCGAAGATCATCGAGAACGGGGAGATCTTGTTTCTCCGATAAAGCGCCATCTGTTCCTGGGCGAATTTCTGTTTTTCGCTTTGGTTGGTGTTGCTATTTGGATATTTTTGCTGAAGTTTGGCGAGCTCTGGCTGAATGGCCTGGGTCTTCTGCTGGTCTAAGGTCGACTTGAAGGTCAGGCCCATGACCACGAGACGGACGATGAGGGTTACTAAGATTAAGGCCCAAATCTGACCGATACCGCTTAAAGCGGGGTCGAAGGCTTCAGACATGACGTCAACAAGCCAAGCGACCGGGAAGACGATTAAGCCTTCGAGGAAGCCTTTCGAATAGGCGTAGCCGATGTCTTTGTTCTGCATCATGACGCGCCAGTTTCTCTCATTGCCATAAGAGCCATAGGTGTGGCCGGTCGAAGTAGAGATACAGGTTCTAAGGTTGGCGACCAAGGTGTTGATTCTGCCTTTATAGAAATCTCTGAAATCTTTCGATGGGCAGTTATATGGGCCAAGATTATCTTCGGTGGAGGCGATTAGATTATCGGTCCATTTATCGAAGTTGGTCCAGAGCTTATTGTCAGCCCCATAGAATTTGAGGTAGCCGTATTTGCGGAGGACGGAATTCGAATTGAGGGTGACGCCTTCTTCGGTTCCGTTGCAATCGGCCTTGCTGAAGGGGTTGATGTCGGTAGCTTTGATGGTCGCTAAAGTGAAGGTGAGGGTTGAGTCGGCCTCTAAGGCTGAGGCAATGGCCGTCTCAAGGATGAATTGGTCAATTCTCTTCCAATATTCCTGAGAAGGAATGTTGTATTTGGCAGAGATGGCCGATTTAATGATGTTTTCTCTTAAATATGTGGCTTTGGCCGCAGCTGGATAGCCAAGGTCATCGACGGGGCAATAAGCGTAAAGCTCGGTGTTTCCGGCGCTGGCTAATGGTTGCCAAGCGACAGACTCATATAGTTCTGGGACGTTTTCCTTCCCATCGACATAGACGGTGACGCCTTGTTCATATGGGTAAGCGATATTCGCTCTATCGATGTCGGAACAGAAGTTTTGGGTACAACCCGTAAGCAAAACGCCTCCGAAGAGGAGTGCCAATGCAGCCAATAAACCTTTTTTGGTTCTTTCTTTCAATGCTTTTCTCCGATCTCGGCGAAGTGGGCCATCAGTTCTGGCTCGATTTGCCGAAAGTTTCCTGGGTCATAATTCACCCTGGCGATTATAATCACGTCGATCGCCTGGGTATAGTCGCAGCACTTTGCAACGATGGCCCTGATTTGACGTTTGATGAGATTGCGAGTCACCGCATTGCCGTTCTTTTTAGAGACGCCGATGCCGATTCTGGTTTTGCCAGCTTGGTTCTCGCGATAATGAATGACGAAGTTTTGGCTTTTGCGACAAGGAGTTTTATGAATGATTTCATCGAACTCCTGATGGCTTAAGATCCGGAATTCTTTTTTCATAAACTCATGTTCGCATTGATTAGGCAGCTAAGCGGGCTCTGCCTTTGTTTCTGCGTCTGGCTAAGACCTTGCGACCGTTGTGGGTCTTCATTCTCGCACGGAATCCGGCTTTGTGGGCGTGCTTGATTTTGGATGGCTGGTAAGTAAGTTTCATATGTTTTCTCCTTCGTGATTGCTCACGTGCGAGGTTGATTATAAAGGTTAACAAAGTTAAAGACAAGAAAATATCGCGCGTGTATGGGCATATATGCACATTAGGCGATCATAAAGTATCAAAAGATATCCACACGTTAGGCCCCGGTTTGTGGGTTTCTTTTGCCTTGACGGAAAGAGTCAAAACCCAAAAATCAGGGACTTTCGAAGGTTTTTCTGGAACTATATTTATTGGTTGACGCAATTATCATTCCGAAAGGCGAAATAGCCCACATTTGATAGGAAAATTTATTAACACGATGCGTATAAAAGTCGTTTTCGTCCGATAAGAAAAAGCCTTTTGCCAAATTGAAAATGTGGAAAAGTGGCGTTTGTGAACACATTTTCCACATAAGGCCAATCAGCCAAAAGTTTTCCACAATTTGTGCACATCTAAAAATTGTGGAAAATCAAAAAATAGCGATTATTCGCGGTTTTTGGGTTTTTGGCTGTGGAAAAATAAATTTTTTGGTTATTTTTGGTGATATCTTCCTGTGAATATGTATAATTTTAGCGGGTAAAAATTATGGGAAATTCAATAAGTGAAATCACGTTTCTCTGGGATCGTATTCTCAAGAGAATAAAAGAAAGCATGGTCGACAACAATGACCAAATCGTCTACGACACCTTCTTCGCCGGATCTTATATCGATTCCATCAACGGAAACGCGATGAATGTCGCGGTCAATTCGAGAATCGCCGCGCAGGTCCTTTCTTCTAAATATAAGGATTCAGTCGATGCGATCGTCAACGAAGTGACTCAATCGAATTACGAGATCGTCTTCATCGCCGAGGAAGATTTGACGAAGAACGACTTCTCCAGCCAGCAAAAGCCGGCGAAACCAATCTTCTTCGCCGATTCGAAGGTCAATAAGAACTATACTTTCCAGAATTTCATCGTCGGACCTTCCAACCGCGAGGCCTATCAAGCGGCCATCATGTGTTCTAGAGCTCCTGGCAAAATGTATAACCCCATTCTTATTTATGGCGATTCCGGCTTAGGAAAGACCCATCTTCTTAATGCGATCGGCAACGCCGTAAACGAAAGATTTCCGACTTTGCGCGTTCTTTATGTGACCGCCCAGGATTTCTTCAACGAATACGTGAAGTTCGTCCAAGGCGATAAAGAAGGCAACAACATCGTCGACTGGTTCAAAAACTCCGTCGACATCTTGCTTATCGACGACGTCCAGTTCCTCGTCAATAAGCAAAAGACCGAAGAAACTTTCTTCGCCGTCTATAACTCCTTCTATTCCTCCGGCAAGCAAGTCGTCATCACCGCCGACCAACACCCTTCGAAGCTCAACGGCTTAGACGAAAGACTTAAGTCGAGATTCGTCCAGGGTTTGCCCTTATCGATCCATCAGCCAGAGAAAGAGACTTGTGAGCAAATCCTTAAGCTTCGCATCGAAGCCGCGGGGCTCGATGTCGAAAACTTCGATCCTGAAGTCATTTCCTACTTCGCCGAGAAATTCCGGAAGAATATCCGCGAATTAGAAGGCGCGCTCGACCGCTTATTATTCTATATAGTAAATATAAAGCCCTCGAAGCACGTCGACTTAGACACCGCGATGAGCTCGGTTCAATCGCTTATCGACGTCCAAGAAGACAAAACGAGATTATCCGAAGAAAAGATCATCAACGTCGTCGCCGATTACTATAATTTGGCCTCTTACCAATTAACCGGCCGCATCAGAACTTCGCAGATCGCCCTCGCTAGACACATCGCCATGTACTTAATCAGGACGATGCTGGACGTCCCATTCACCAAGATCGGAAAAATCTTCGGCGGCAAAGACCACGCGACTGTTATGAACGGTGTGAATAAAGTGGAAAATCAGTTGAAAATCGACAAGAACCTTGAGAAGGCCATTTCCGATATCCGCGGACGTCTGGAAAAATAAGTTATCTTCTAGATAAGTAATGTATGCCAATAGCCTTCGGCAGTGCTAGAATATCATATACGAAAACGGAGTTATCCACATTTCCACAGACCCTTATTATTAATATTATTAGTAATATAACTAACAAAACTAAAAAGGAGAACATGCATGAGATTCTCAATTAAACGTGAAAATTTCCTCAATGGCCTACTCGTCGCCAATAGGGCGATCGGAGCCAAAGCCTCTAACCCCATCGTCTTAAACGTCAAATTAGATTTAACCACCCGTGGATTAGAAATCACCGGTTCCAATGGCGAGATCACCATCTGGACCTTGGTCCCGAATGAAATCGATGGCAACCAAATAATCCATAACGTCAGCGCGGGCTCAATCTTATTAGATGCCAAGAAGATCTCCGACATCGTCAAGAAACTCTCGGGCGAAGTCGTTGACTTTGACGTCATCGATGGAGTCGTCGTCAAAATCCATGACGAAACCTCCGTCTTCCGCCTCAACTGCATCTCGTCTGATGAATATCCCGATATCGATATGGAAAAAGGGACCAACAGTTTCCACATCGATGCCGAGCTCTTCAGCAAGATCGTCGCCCAGACTTCCTTCGCCGTCCTTGATAAGGATACCCGCCCAATCTTAACGACCGTCAACTTCTCGGCCGATAACGGCACCCTCACCGCTTTAGCGACCGATACCTTCCGTCTCAGCCGCAAAATCGCCGAAGTCGATCCTTCGATAAGATTCTCTGCCAATATCCCCGCTAAAACCTTAAACGATGTCGTTTCGATGATCGGCAGCAATTCGGAAATCGAAATCTCCGCCACCGCGGAAAGAATCGTCTTCTCCTTCGGCAACATCTTGGTCATCAGCCGTCTTATCGAAGGCGAATACCCAGTCTCCGGCTCCATCATCCCTCAGAACTTCGTCTCCTTCCTCGATGTCAACGCCGCTCAATTCTTAGGGGCCCTCGACCGTATCTCGGTCTTGGCCACCGACCGTTACACCACGATCAAAATCTCCATGGACCAAGACTCCGTGAAGATTTCCTCCAATAACGACATGACCGAGTCTGGCGTTGAGACCATCGCCACCTGCGAATTCACCGGTAAGCCTCTTGAGATGTCCTTCAACTCCGGCTTTGTCGCCCAGGCCATAAAAGCCATCGGAAGCGAAGACGTCACCTTCTGCTTCGGCGGAGAGATGAAAGCCTTCGTCATCAAGAACGTCCAAGACAATTCCATCGCCGAGATGGTCACCCCGCTCAGAAATAGATAGCCCTAGAACGCTTCTAGAGCCCTGAATTTCAAAAGAAGAAGCCCCGAACGAGTAATTTATCGTCCGGGGCTTTTCCTTGGCTTAAAGAGCCCAAAATGGGCGTTTACAATTCTTTCGCCAAGGAAAACGTCCTTCTTTTGAACGCAATTTTCCGTGCAAATCCGCGTTATTTTGGGCTTTTGAAGAGAAAAATGATGGGTTAATTCCCTAGCGGGCGAATATGCCCGTTTTATGCGTTTTCTAGAGGCATATTTTTTCTTTAGAAAAAGTGTGATTTTTGTCTTCAATTCTTTACTACTTAGTAGTAAAATATTTCCATGGGTATTCACGATATGAAAAACGCAGTTCAGAAGGTCGTCATCAAGACCGAATACATCGAACTGGGTCAGTTCCTGAAATTCGTCGGAATCATCGATCAAGGAGGCCAAGCCAAGTTCTATCTTTCGGAGAATGCGGTCAAGGTCAACGGAGAAGATGAATCCCGCCGGGGCAGGAAACTTCGCCCGGGCGAAGTGGTCGAGATTGATGAGAAGAGATTCGAAATCGTCAGTCAATGATTCTCACGCATCTCTCCCTACGGAACTTCCGCTCCTACGAGTCTCTCGAGTTGGATTTTAGCGATAAGCTGAATCTCATTACCGGGGACAACGGGGCGGGCAAGACCAACCTAGCTGAGGCCGTCTATTACTTAGCCTTGGCCAAGCCCTGGCGGAACGGCGATGACGCCGCCCTCATCAAGGAAGGCGCCGAAGCCGCCTATATCGCCGCCGACATCTTGGAGGATGGGATTTCTAGAAAAATCGAAATCTACATCACAAGAAAGGGCAAGAAGGCTTCTATCAACGGAAGCCCCATCCGCAAACTGAGTGAGTTATCCAAATTAGTCAACGTCATTCTCTTCTCACCGAGCGATGTCTCCTTGTTCAAAGGACCGCCTTCCGCTAGAAGAGGCTTCCTCGACTTAAGCATCGCCAAACTCTCCGATGAATATCTTAGATGCCTCTCTAGGCACGAGAAGATCCTCGAAGAAAGGAATGCCCTGCTTAAAAACGAGAACGTCGACAAGGCTTATCTTGAAGTGCTGACCAATCAGCTAATCGAGATAGGCGAGCCAATAGAGCGCGATAGAAGGCGTTACGTGGAGGGGTTGAATAAAATCCTGAGCGAGATCGCCAGCGGCCTCTATGGGCGCAAGAGAGAGGTTTTTGTGGCTTTCCGCCCCTTCGTCAAATCTGGCGATTATAAGGAAGAGGCCCGAAAGCTCTACGCTAAATCCCTAGAGAATGATCTCTACCGCAAAACCACCGGCGTTGGTTTGCAGCGCGAGGATTTCTCCGTCAACTTGGATGGAAAAGACATCGCGATATACGGTAGCCAAGGCGAAAACCGCCTGGCCGCCATCGCCTTAAAGACCGCCCCCTACTTCCTTGTGAGGGAAGAAGGGAGGAAGCCGATAGCCGTCTATGATGACGTCTATAGCGAACTAGATGAGGTCCGAACCCGCAGCCTGACGGACCTCTTGCTTAGACTTGGTCAATGCTTTATCAGCGCTGCGCAAATTCAAATACCCGCGGCTACGAGGTTCGAAGTCGCTGGAAATAAGGCCATAAGGAGGAACTAACATGGAAGAAGAAAAGAAACCCGTGACCCCCGAACAGATTACCGAGGCCGATACCGATTCCGGTGTCACCAAGGAATCTTTCATGGAGGAGAGCAAGTTCCATTACGAGAAACAAGACGTCTCTAATGAACGTGAAGCCGAGAAAGCCGACGAGCATTACTCGGCTGACAACATCCAGGTCCTAGAAGGACTTGAAGCGGTCAGAAAGCGCCCAGGCATGTACATCGGCACGACCGGTACGGCTGGACTTCACCACTTGGTGTGGGAAATCGTCGATAACGCGATCGACGAGGCTTTGGCCGGATATTGCGACAAAATCATCGTCACCATCAATAAAGACAACTCGGTCTCCGTTAGCGACAACGGACGTGGCGTCCCTGTCGACATCGTCCCTAAGAGCGGACTATCTGGCGTCGAAACCGCGTTTACCATTCTCCACGCCGGCGGCAAGTTCGGCGAGGGCGGCGGATATAAGGTCTCCGGCGGCTTACATGGCGTCGGCGCTTCCGTCGTTAACGCTTTATCCAAGTGGTGCGAAGTCGTCGTCAATAAAGAAGGCGGCAAATACTTCATCAGATTCGAGGACGGCGGCAAAATCATCGACCACCTTAAGAGAGTCGGCGATACCGAAGAACGCGGCACGACCGTCACCTTCTTGCCCGACCCCGATATCTTCGTGGAGAACACCATCTTCAACTATGAGACGATCAAGAACCATCTCCGTCAGATGGCCTTCCTTAATGGCGGGGTGAGCATCGTCATCGTCGACGATCGCCCCGAAACTCCAGTGAGCGAAACCTTCCTTTATGAAGGCGGCATCCGCGAATACGTCAAATTCATCAACGTCAATAAACTTCCCGTCAATAACGATGTCATCTATTGCCAAGGGGCTGAAGAAGTCACTTTGCTCGATGGCACGAAAGAAAGAATCTACGGGGAAGTCGCTTTGCAATGGACCGATGCCTATTCTTCCGATGGCGTCTATTCCTTCTGTAACAACATCACCACCAAAGAAGGCGGCACCCACGTCGAAGGCTTCAACCGCGCGTTGACCAATACCATCAATAGCTATGCTAGAGAAAGAAAGCTTATCGATGATAAGACTCCTAACTACACAAACGACGACTGCCGCGAAGGCTTAACCTGCGTCATCTCCGTCAAACACCCTAACCCCCAATACGAAGGTCAGACTAAGACCAAGTTAGGGAACTCCGAAGTCAGAAAGATCGTTGCTAACCTTGTCTCCGATCAACTTTATACCTACCTCATGGAACATCCTGAGGAAGCTAAGAAAATCATCGAGAAAGTCAAGACGGCTGGCAAAGCGAGACTCGCTGCCCAAGCGGCTCGTGAATCCATCAGAAAAACCGTCCTTGGCATCACCACCCTTCCTGGCAAATTAGCCGATTGCTCTTCCAAAGAACCCTCCGAATGCGAATTATTCATCGTCGAGGGTAATTCTGCGGGCGGCTCTGCCAAAACCGGCCGCGACCGTCATACGCAAGCCATTCTCCCACTTCGTGGTAAGATCCTAAACGTCGAAAAAGCCAGAGAGGAGAGAATCTTCAAAAACGGCGAAATCGGCAACATGATCACCGCGATCGGCGCGGGAATTCGCGAGAATTTCGACATCGAGAAGATCCGTTACCACAAGATCGTCATTATGACCGATGCTGATGTCGATGGCGACCATATCCGAATCTTGCTCCTCACCTTCTTCTACCGTTTCATGAAACCTCTCATCGATAACGGCAACGTCTATATTGCCCAGCCGCCTCTATACAAGATCGACTTCAAGGGCAAATCCTACTACGCCTATAACGATGACCAACTTGAGACTCTTAAGAAAGCCCTCAAACTTAAATCTGGATACCCCTTCCAGAGATATAAGGGACTTGGTGAAATGGACGCCCAACAACTTTGGGAGACCACGATGGATCCAAAAGTCCGCAAGATGATCAGAATCACCGTCGATGACGCCGCGAAAGCCGATATGGCCTTCACCGACCTCATGGGCGAAGAAGTCGAACCACGTAAAGACTTCATCTCGAAAAACGCCAGATTCGTCAAGAATCTCGACATTTAATGGAGGATCAACATGGAAAACGAAGAAAAGAAAGATTTGCTCGCTCCAGAAGAGAACGACGAAGAAACCGCCAACGACGAAAATCCGGAAATTGAAGAAACCGAAGAAGTCACCGAGGCCGATGAAGAAGCTGCCTCTGGCATCATTCCTGGCTTAATCGATAGAGAACTAACCGATGAAGTCGAAAACGCCTTCCTCAACTACTCAATGTCCGTCATCGTCAGCCGTGCGATCCCCGATGTCAAAGACGGCTTAAAGCCCGTTCAGCGCCGCATCATCTACGGCATGGATGAAGCCGGCATGGCGCCCAATAAGCCCCACAAGAAATCCGCTCGTATCGTCGGCGATGTCATGGGTAAATATCACCCCCATGGTGACTCCGCCTTATATTTGACCTTGGTCCGTATGGCCCAGCCCTTCTCCCTTAGATACACTTTGGTCGACGGGCATGGTAACTTCGGCTCCGTCGATGGAGACGAACCCGCCGCCATGCGTTACACCGAAGCGAGAATGAACCGCTTAGCGGTGGAAATGGTCCGTGACCTCGATAAAGATACCGTCGACTGGGTCGATAACTATGACGGCTCCGAAAAAGAGCCTTCGGTGTTGCCTTCCCGCTTCCCGAACTTAATCGTCAACGGGACTGAAGGTATCGCCGTTGGCATGGCCACCAACATGCCTCCCCACAACCTCTCCGAAGCCATCGATGCGATCGGCGCAGTTTGCAAAAACCCTGACATATCCGCCACGGAATTGATGCAGAACTACATTTTCGGTCCGGATTTCCCGACTGGCGGCATCATCTTAGGTAGACAAGGAATCCTTGATTACTATGAGACCGGCACTGGCTCCGT
Organism: Bacilli bacterium; assembly: GCA_024683495.1. Taxonomy (GTDB): domain Bacteria; phylum Bacillota_I; class Bacilli_A; order RFN20; family CAG-826; genus UBA4951. The sequence continues at coordinate 26,912 of JAIKYF010000143.1, read as the reverse complement.
CACCATCCGCTCCCGCTATGAAATCGAAGAAGAAAAGAGCGGCAGAGAAAGGATCGTCGTCACCGAGATTCCTTACCAAGTCAATAAAGCCAGGCTCGTCGAATCCATCGGCCAGCTTGTTAGAGATAAGGAAGTCGATGGCATCACCGACATCCGCGACGAATCCAATAAGGAAGGCACCCGCGTCGTCATCGAAGTCCGCCATGACGCGATGCCCGAAGTCGTAGCCAATAACCTTCTTAGAAGAACGCAGCTACAGATCAATTTCGGCGTCATCAACCTTTGCCTCGTCAATGGCGAGCCGAAGATCCTTTCGATGAAAGAACTCATCCAGAGATATATCGATCACCAAATCGACGTTCTCACTAGAAGAACCAAATATCTTTTGAAGAGAGACTCCGACCGCGACCACATCGTCATGGGCTTATTGCTTGCTCATGACAATATCGATGAAGTCATTCACATCATCCGCGACTCGAAGACCGATGAGCAATCCTTCCAAAAACTCAACGCCAGATTCGGCTTAGACCAAGTCCAGGTCGATGCCATCTTGGCCATGACCCTCAGACGTTTGCAAGGTTTGGAGCAAGATAAACTCAATAATGAGCACGCCGATCTTCAAAAGAACATCGCCGAATACAATCGTTTATTGTCCGACCAAGCCAACATCGTCGAATTGATGCTCCAAGAACTCGAAGACATCAAAAAGAGGTTCGGTGATAAGAGACTCACGGAAATCTCCGATCAGGCCGCGAATATCGATAACGAAGACCTCATTCCTCAAAAGGATGTCATCGTCGTCTTAACTAGAAACGGTTATCTCAAGAGAATGGACGATGATACCTTCCGCACCCAAAATAGAGGCGGACGTGGCGTCAAGGGCATTGCGACGACCGGTAACGACACCGTCTCCATCATGCTCCACACCAGAACCCACACCGACCTTCTCTTCTTTACGAGCTTAGGAAAAATCTATCGCACTAGAGGTCACGAAATCCCCGATGGCGCCAGAGGTTCCAAAGGCATCCCTGCCGTCAATTTGCTTAGATTGGACCAAGATGAAAAAGTCGTCTCCATCGTTCCTTGCGACGATTATCCAGAAACCGACTACCTCTTCTTCGCCACCGTCGGCGGCGTCGTCAAGAGAACCGCCCTCACCGAATTCGAGAGAATCAATTCCAACGGTAAGAGAGCCATCTCCTTACGTGAAGGCGATGTCTTGCTCGACGTTAAGCGCACCAACGGCTCGGCCATCATCGGCTTAGCCTCTTCCAATGGCAAGGTTTGCTCCTTCCACGAAGACGAAGTCAGATCCATGGGCAGAGACGCCGCCGGCGTCACCGGTATGGACCTTAAGGATGGTTCGCACTTAGTCGATGTCACCACTTCCTTAGAGGGCGATAAGATCTTAGTCTTAACCAACCTTGGCTTTGGTAAGATCTCCTATGCCCAAGAAACCACGACCGAAGATGGTCGCCACTATGATGGCTACCGTCTTACCAAGAGAGGCGCCAAAGGCGTCATCTCCCTTAAATCCAGCAAGAAGACTGGCGAACTCACAGCCATGAGATGCGTCAATGGCGATGAGGATTTGATGGTTATCACCAACAAAGGTATCGTCATCCGCACCCCGCTTGAGCAAGTCAAGATCGCTGGCAGAAACACCCAAGGCGTCAAGATCATCAATCTCGATCAAGGACACAAGGTCGCTAGCCTCGCATTAGTCCCACACTCCGACGAAAGCGAAGAAGAAACCGAAGAAATCATCGACGAAGTTAACCCAGATCTTCTCCCACCTGAAGAAGTCGAATTAACAGAAGAGGTAAAAGTCGTCACCCCAGACGAAGTGGATGAAATCCCTTCCGAAGACGATGATGACGATGAAATCTAATGAAAACCTACATTTACTTCAATCCTGGTGCCAAAAACGATTGTTTTGAAGGCACCAGGTTGAGGAAAAACATCAAAGGAGCGATGGAATCCACGACCAACATGGTCTGGATTGATTCACCATACGCCGATTATGAGATTCTCCATCTCATCTCCCCCGATGACGAGGTCAAAGGCCACGAAGCGAAGGAAGATGGGAAGAAGCTTGTAGTCTCCGCCCTATATACGGAAGGCGATCCCAACGCTCGATTCTTTGAAAGGAACCAGACGACCGGCCTCTATGTCTTAAAGCCCAAAGCCGAAAGGCTACTAGAGGAAGCCGACTTGGTTTTCGTCCCGGATGAGGCTTGCAAAAAGATCTTAACCAGCGCGAACATCAAAAACCCGCACATCAAGATCCTTTCGCCAGGCGTCAATCTCGCTAGATTTGAGAAAAACGACCCCCTGGAAAAAGTCACTTTCTATCGTTACATGAGGACCCCCCAAAATGAATTTTTCGTCTTCTCGGTCCTCAATTACGAAGACGGCGAAGCCATAACGAAAATCAACGAAATCGCCGAAAAACTTCCGAAAATCCGCTTCTTTGTCGTGGGTTTGGATCATAAAGGGGTTCCTTCGAACTTCTTATTGAGAAGACTCAACAAGAAATCCCCTAAGAACATCACTTATAGCCCCATCTTGGAAGACGACGTTTATCGTAGCGCGATGATTAACGCCTCGATCTTCCTGCATTTCTCCTCTCCCTTCGGACAGCCGATCTCGTCTTTGGAGGCTATGGCCGCCAAATGCCAGATCTATGTCTATGGGAGCAATTATGATGGAGGCACCTTGGAGAAAGATAAAAACTGCCGCCTCTTCAAAGATGAGGCCGAACTTATCGCGGAAATCGAAAAGTTCTCACCATCGAATAAAAGCGGCACTATAATGAGCGCGTACAAAATGGCAAAAGCTAATTCCCTGGCTTCTGTCGGCGAACAACTAAAGGGATATTACGAGACACTATTGACCTCGGAGGACGATTAACATGATCGATTTGAAATTGATTGAAGAGAAGCCTGAATACGTAAAAGAGGCTCTCGCGAAAAAAGGCTGGGACTTCAACCCCGAGCCACTTCTTGCTTTATTCAAAGAAAGAAGGGCCTTATTAAAGGAAGTCGAAGCCAACAAAGCTGAGCAGAACAAACTCTCAAACAGCGTGCCCCAAATTAAAAAAGAAGGCGGAAATGTCCAGGAAATTTTCGCGAAAGTCAAAGAATTGGCGGCTCAAAACAAAGCTAAAGAGCAACGCCTTGAAGAGGTTAAGAAAGAGATTCAAGCCCAAGTGGAAGTTCTTCCAAATATGCCAGATCCTGACTTGGCCGCCGGCGGAAAAGAAAATAATACCCCGGTTTATTCCTTTGGCAAGAAACCAACATTCGACGGCTTCAAACCCAAAGATCATGTCGAGCTCGCTGAATCTCTTGGCCTTATCGACTATAAGAGAGCCGCGAAGATCTCTGGTTCTGGAACCTGGCTCTATACTGGCCTTGGCGCCCAACTTGAATGGGCTTTACTTAATTATTTCATCTCCACCCATATCGCCGATGGATATACGATGATTCTCCCTCCTCACATTCTTAATGAGGATTCGGGCTTCACCGCCGGACAATTCCCCAAATTCAAGGAAGACGTCTTCTGGTTAGAAGGCTCCGAACCAAGGAAATTCATTCTTCCAACCGCCGAAACCGCGTTAGTCAATATCCACCGCAACGAAATCCTTTCCGAAGATGATCTCCCAAAGAAATATTTCGCCTATACCCCCTGCTACCGTAAGGAAGCCGGCTCCTATAGAACCGAAGAAAGAGGCATGATCAGAGGCTATCAATTCGACAAAGTAGAAATGGTCCAATACACCACCGATGATGGCTCTGACAAAGCCTTCGATGAATTGGTCGAAAAAGCCAAGAGACTCCTTGAGGGACTTGGTCTTTGCTACCAACTCGACAAATTGGCGGCTGGCGATTGCTCCCATTCAATGGCGAGAACCTACGATATCGAAGTTTGGATTCCTTCAATGGGCATCTATAAGGAAGTTTCCTCGGTTTCTAACGCAAGAGACTACCAAGCTCGTAGAGGAATGATCCGTTATAAGGATAAAGAAGGCAAAGTCCACTTCTGCCACACCCTCAACGGTTCTGGCTTAGCGACCTCCCGCGTCTTCCCTGCTCTTCTTGAACAGAATCAGCAAGCCGATGGCTCGGTCATCATCCCAGAAGTCTTAAGACCATTCATGGGTGGGCTCAGCGTCCTTAAGCCTATCAAATAAGCTTAAACATAACCATTAAGGCAGGGCTTCGGCTCTGCTTTTTTGATAAAATAATGCGGTTTTGCATGGAAATTTGAAAATTAAAGTCCAATTATCAAAAGATACCCCAAAGATGATTTCTTTGCTATAATATCTATGCCATCGCGAGGTGAACTCTTCGAACCTGGTCAGGACCGGAAGGTAGCAGCCATAAGATCAGGGCGCTTGTGCGGTGGTTTTTATTTTGGACTTTTTGGCTTCTTAGCATCTTTTACTTGTTACTTGTAACTAGTAAAATTATGAAAATGGCACAAAAAATAAATGATGAATTCTTTATGTCGGAGGCCTTAGAACTTGCTAAGGAGGCTTTTAAGATTGGTGAAGTTCCGGTCGGTGCCGTCATAGTTAAAGATGAAAAGATCATCGGAAGAGGATATAACCGCCGGGAAACTAATCACGACATCTCTTCTCATGCCGAAATCGAGGCTTTGAAAGATGCCGCGAAGAATCTTGGCGATTGGAGATTATCGGATTGTCGCTTATATGTGACTTTAGAGCCTTGCTTAATGTGTGCCGCGGCGATTGCCCAAGCGAGAATTTCCACCGTAATTTACGGGGCGGATGATTTAGCGGACGGCGCGATTTCATCCCATGTCGGAGTTTATGACGATCCTTCAATCAAAAATCGCCCCTTAATCTATAAAGGCGTCCTTGAAAACGAGTGTTCATCGTTATTGAAGGAATTTTTCAAGAATCGGAGGAATTCCGATGATTGAATTAAAAGACATCAAAAAAAGTTACTACATCGATAAAAAAGCTTATCCTGCTCTCAAAGGTATTTCTTTGGGGCTTGGAGAATCGGGGTTTATTTCGATTTTGGGTCCTTCGGGCTGTGGCAAAACCACTCTTTTGAATATTATCGGTGGATTAGACAAATACGATGAAGGCGATCTGTTAATCGATGGCAAAACCACGAAAGAATTTACCGATAGAAACTGGGATTCTTACAGGAATGAGCAAATCGGATTCGTATTCCAAAACTACAATCTTATACCTCACCAAAGCGTTTTATTGAATGTCGAATTATCTCTGACGCTAAACGGCATTGGCCACAAAGAAAGAAAAGAGCGTGCCCTCAAAGCCCTATCTTTAGTGGGACTAGAAAGCGAAGCGCATAAAAAGCCAAATCAGCTTTCGGGCGGCCAAATGCAACGAGTCGCAATCGCTAGAGCGATAGTTAATAACCCAAAGGTTGTCTTGGCCGATGAACCTACCGGCGCTTTAGACACGAAAACCTCAGTTCAGGTTTTGGATATCCTTAAAGAAATCTCCAAAGAGAGACTGGTGATTATGGTTACCCACAACCGTGAATTAGCCGATAAATATTCTGATCGAATCATTGAAATGGTTGACGGGCTGATTACTTCAGACACTAAGCCATTTGAATGTCCAAAAATAGAAAATAATGGGGTTTTGCAAGGGAAAAAGACCTCAATGAGTGTTGGAACTGCCTTTATGAGTTCTCTAAAGAGTCTCAAGACCAAGAAAAGCAGAACCATTCTTACCTCCATCGCGTGCTCAATCGGGATTATCGGAGTTGCCCTGGTTTTGGCCATTTCTAATGGATTTAATGGCTATGTCGACAAGGTTGAAGGTTCGATTGCCTCGTCAGTCCCGATTACCATAACTCCGACCCAATATTCTTCTTACAGCACGAAGACCGAGGAGAACCTGGTGGAATACCCAAGCGACAACAACCTCGTTGTATATAACTCAAAATCCTCAAAATACGTTGCTCACAGGAATAATTACACCCAAGACTACTTTAACTACATCAATAAAACCGTCGATATGGGCTTAACCTCCTCTATCATGTATAGACAGGACTATTTCGATCTTCATTTATTGACGAGAGATGGATACCGAGCTCCAGAAGGTGAATGGGCGGTGAGGGAAATCGACGCCTATACTGGAGTTAGTTCTGGAAATAGCATCGTCTCCTCTATTTCTGGCTTGCCCAGCACGGTTTTCCACGAATTATATGGAGTCGAGGAATCCGTTTCGAGGAATTATGACGTTATTTACGGCAAATACCCCACGAAAATGGATGAAATCGTTTTAGTTACCGACAAATACAACCGCATTCATTTTTCGATTCTAGCGGCATTAGGCATAGTTGGAAGCGATCAAACGGCCGAAGATTTTGTCGGAAACGCCAAAATCTCCTTCTCAGAGTTAATTTATGACAAAGAGGGAGACACAAAATACAAAGAATATAAATGCTATCGAACCAGCGATTTCTATAATGTGGCGGAGCATGATGTCTACACTAGAACCTATGACGCTTGGAACATTACTAATGTAACCATGAGCCTTAATAAAGGCCTAAGTTTTGAAGCTGAGCCAATTACGAAGACCTTCGAATTCTATAATCGGGATTCAAGCAAGGAAATCTACGAGGATGATGAGAAATATAACCCCATCAAACTAAAGATCGTCGGCGTTCTTCGCCCTAATTCCGACAACGTTTTGAATCTGATGCCCTCATCTTTGGCGTATTTGCCGGAATTACGCGAAGAGTTGGTCGCAGACACTCATTTAGATGAAAACGGAGATACTTCAAAGGACGGACCTGGGGCAACGCTTGCTAGAAATTCTTCTGAAATGTTCTATTTAAGGAGAGATTTAGACTCCGCCGGAAACCCGACCGCGAATGATGGATTAGAGAAACTGAGGAACAACACCAAAGAAATTTCCGAGGCTTTGAAAGAATCCTCAAACGTCACTTTAGATCAGAATACCGTGCAAAACCTCATTGGTTCTTGTTACACCTACCATTATTGCTGGGTTTATAGAGGAACAATCCCTGGATATACAAACACCGTCACGGGATTCCTATATTTAGCTAAGCGCGTAGGCGCCGACTTCAAGCAAGCGGAGATCACATATTTGCCAGATACCCCCACTTCCACCTCAGACGACAATTATCTTAACTTCTTGCAGTTCTGGATCGAGGTCCTCACTACCCCGGAATTCTATAATTCTGTCGGTGAGCCCTGGTCGGTTCGTATTAGCGATGAGTATGAATATCAAGATGTAACCTGGGGAATTACGGATTTCCTTGCTTACTTCAATTCTTATGCGGTGGTTTCATCCATATCCATCTTTCCGATGGGCGTCTCAACTAAAGCGGCCTTGAGGGATTATCTATCAGCCTATAACAAAGGAAAAGAAGACACCAAACAGATTTTATTTACCGATACTTTGGCGGATTTAACTGATTCTATCGCTGATTTAGTTAATGCGATTACGATGGTTTTGGTTATGTTTGCTTCTGTTTCTTTAGTGGTTTCTTCCATTATGACCGGCATCATTACCTACGTTTCGGTGGTTGAAAGAAAGAAGGAAATCGGAATCTTAAGAGCGTGTGGAGCGAGGAAGGTCGACGTAGGATGGCTATTTGAGGCAGAATGCTTTGTGATAGGTTTTGTCTCGGGGGTTCTAGGTGTCGTGATTACATGGGTTGTAACTTATCCAATCAATGCGATCGTCAACACCCTCTATCCCGGCTATAATTTAGGGAGCATCGCGGATGTATCTTTGATTCATTCCCTTATAATGGTGGTTGCTGCGACGATTTTGGCTCTGATATCGGGATTTATACCTGCCAGAATCGCCGCGAAGAAAAATCCTGTCATTGCACTTAGAAGCGAGTAAAATATACGCGTTTTGCCGATAAAATTCTTTTCTGGAGGACTATTATGAAGATTAACAAAGAAGTGTTGGAAGCTTTAAAAGAAGGAAGGCCAGTCGTTGCATTAGAAAGCACGATTATCTCCCATGGCATGCCTTACCCTCGTAACGTGGAAACGGCTATGCTCGTCGAAAAGACCATTCGCGAGAATGGAGCGATTCCCGCGACAATGGGGATTATCGACGGAGAACCAATCGTCGGAATGACTCCAGATGAAATTGAATTATTCGGCAAAACCAAAGGCATCGCCAAAGTCTCTAAAAGAGATTTTCCAATTGTCATGGCCGAGAAGAAATGGGGCGCCACCACTGTTAGCGCTACAATCTTGATGGCCAAAGCCGCCGGTATTGAAGTGTTTGTCACTGGTGGTATCGGTGGGGTTCATAGAGGGGCCGACAAAACTTTTGATGTCTCTAGAGATTTATATGAATTAGGTGCTGAGCCAGTTACCGTCGTCTGCGCTGGATGCAAGGCCATTTTAGATATCGACAAAACCTTAGAAGTCTTAGAAACGCAGGGTGTACCCGTTCTTTCTTATAAAGAAAAGGATTTTGCCAACTTCTACTGCAGGAGTTCGGGAAAGCCCGTCGATTATGTCTTTGATACCCCCGAAGAGGCCGCGAAAATCATCAAAGCCAAGAGAGATTTTGGTCTAAGCGGAGGCATTTTAATTTCCAATCCGGTTCCGGAGGAATATGCTATTCCACACGAGAAGATTGACTCGATTATTGAGCAAGCCATCAAAGAATGTGACGAAAACGGCATCGTCGGAAAGGATATTACCCCGTTCCTTCTAAAGAGAATCGTCGAATTGACTGGCGGAGATTCCTTAGATACCAACATCAAACTCGTCATCAATAATGCCAAACTAGGAGCACAAATCGCTAAAGAATACGCAAAACTAAAGAAATAAGAAATGAAAACAGAATCTTCGATCTTAGAAACCCTGAAAAAGTTGATGGTCAGCAAACCTCTTGATGAAATCAACGTCAAGATGGTCTGCGATTCCTGCGGCTGCCACCGCCAGACCTTCTACTACCACTACGTCGACATTTACGACGCCCTTTCAGCAATCTATCTTTCAGAAGAGGTCGAGGGTTTTGATAAAGCGTATACCCCAAGTGAAGTCCTCTTGGCCTTCATCACATATTTTAAAAAGAATCTACCTTTCTTAAAATCGACCTATGATTCATCGGCCTCTGATATAATCAAAGAGTTCACTTTTGCAAAAATCCAGAGCAAAACCAGCATATTTTTGCAAAAAGATGATAAATATCAATTGCCGATGAAAATTTGTCGGGCTGTTTCTAGAAGATATGCGAATATCGTCTCGTCAGAGTTATTTAATTGCCTGAAAGACCCTCAAATATCCCCAACTAAACTTGAAAAGAGGATGGAAAAGGTTCTTTCGATGTCAGAAAGCTTTATTTTAGATAAGACTGTTGAATTTACCCTAAAGGAGGACCAAGACGATGATTGATTTTGATTTTATCAATCCCACAAGGATCATTTTTGGAAAAGGAAAAGAGAACGAGGTCGGAAACATCATTGCCGAATACGGGTTCAAGCGTGTTCTCGTTGTTTATGGCGGAAATTCCACCAAAAAGAGTGGATTATATGATCGTGTTATCGCTAGACTCGATGAAAAAGGCATTTTTCACTGTGAATTAGGAGGGATTACCCCCAACCCAGAGCTTAAATTCGTCATCGAAGGCAGAAAAATAGCCCGAGAAAATAAAATTGATATGATTCTTGCCGTCGGTGGCGGGTCTGTTATAGACACCTCGAAAGCCGTGGCCGCCTCCTACTACTATAGCGGTGATCCTTTCGATTTTAATTTGAAGAAAGTCACACCGGACAGAACCATTCGCGTCGGAGTTATTCTCACAATTTCGAGTGCTGGAAGCGAGTCCAGCGACTCTTGCGTCATCACCAACCCCGAAACTAAAAGGAAACAAGGCTTCAATCATTGGAGGAATCGCCCATTATTCGCGATTGAGAACCCAGAACTCACTTATTCCGTCAGCAAATACCAAACCGCCATCGGAACCGCAGACATTATGATGCACTCCATGGAAAGATATTTTAATTTCTCCGAAGAGAATCAACTTTGTGATGATTTGGCGCTTGCGGTTGTTAAAAACGCAATGATTTCTGGTAAAAATTCCGTGCAAAACCCCACTAATTATGAAGCTAGAGGCCAAATGATGCTCGCTTCCTCTTTAGCGCATGATGGGCTCACTTCAATTGGAAAAGTCTCCCAATTCGTGGTTCACCCATTAGAACATGCAGTTTCAGGCTATCGTCCCGATGTTCCTCATGGTGCGGGAATCGCTATCTGTTATCTTGGCTGGGCCAAGTATGTTTATAAGCAAGATTTGCCAAAATTTGCCCGTTTATCTCGGTATTTATTTAACATAGATGTGGAAGATGACGAAAAAGCGGCTATAATTGGTATCGAAGCAATGAGAGATTTCTATCTCTCAATTGGCTTACCAACTCGCTTAAGTGAGTTTGGAATAACGGAATCTGACCTCCCAATTCTAGCAGATCTAGCCACAGGCAACGGAACACGTGTGATTGGTCGTTGCCCCCAGTCACTAGATAAAAAGGACGTAGAAGCAATCTATCGTCTTTGCTTATAGAGGAGGCTTTTTTATGAAGAAAAATGATGTAATGGGCTACGTTGCATACGGATTGATGCTTATAATCGCCGTGATTTTGGCGTTTGCGATCATTCGTCCGTTTGTTACCACTACAACCACTACTTCCCCATTCGGCCCATCTGGCTCGATCTGGTTCATTTTGATTGCGATCATCATTGCAATCTTCTTGAACGCATTACTTATCGAATTAGGCCACTTATTAGGGGCAAAAATCGGTAAATATAAGATTTTATCTTGGGTTTGCTTGGGGTTTGCTTTTAAAAGAGGCGAAGACGATAAGATGCATTTTGGTTTTGGAAAATGGGATGGCTTAACTGGCGAAACCAAGATTATTCCTACCGACGTCAAAAAGAACAACCCGACCCCAATGATTTTTATGCCGTTCTTGTTCTTGCTTGCCGAAATCGTTGCCTGTGCCGTTTTGATCGTTCTTGGGAACATCAATAAAGGCGCTTGGCTCTGGTGGGGATATTTGATGGGCGTCATCGTTATCGGTGTTGCCGCGATGATTTATCTTTATGATATCTTCCCTGCCCCGCTTGATTCCAAAAACGATGGCTATTTACTCACCATCTTGACCAACTCCACCAATAGAGTTGCTTATAATGAACTTCTTCTTTCTGAATATAATGCTTCCATTGGAAAGCCGGTTGAAAAGACTTCTATTTACAAGGACGTCACTGATTTCACATCGAGAATCAACGACGTTACTTTATATAAGATGTTTAAGGAAAGAAATTACGATGGCGCGATGATGATTTTGGATTACACAATCGAATGCAAGAACAAGGTCTCTAGCAACATCTACCATGAGGCCACTTCTAACAAATGTGCCATTATCTTACAAACTCGCGCCTTTGAAGAAGCTAAAGAACACTTCATCTCGCTTCCATTAGACGACAAGAAGTATATGGCCAACCTCTCAAGCGGAGCCGCCATTCGTGCTTATTTATTGGCTTCTGGATTAGTCGAAGATTCCTTCAGTGAATCTGAACAAGCCATCGGGCGCGCCGCGTCGGTTTTAGGAAAATTACCTGACGACCGTCGTGAAATCGAACTATCAATGCTTGAGGATGCCTTAAACAAAGTCACCAAGAAACATGCCGACTGGGACTTCTCTGAATATAATTACGTGTTTGGCAAGGAAGAACCGGAGGAGAGCAAAGAGCCCGAAGATGCTCCTGCTGAAAAGGTAAATAAACCGGAAGAAGAGCCAAAAGAATAGGCGTTTACAACATAACACCAAAAAGCCGCGTTTGCGGCTTTTTTACATGCATCTATGTAAATTTTGAGGGTACATTTCTTTAACAATTTAAAAAGATTTATAGTAATTATCAAATATATTTCCTAGTTTATAATTTTACATGACCCCATGTAAAAACCTAGAAATTATAAAAATGTTAATGTTTCCATAATGACCTATATAAATCGCTTGAAAGGAGTTTTGCAGTCATTTTGTCAGGATAGTTAGTAGATAAAGAAATCACATCGTCGGCTGAGAAATGCTGGGTTCTAATATGATTCGCTAAAATTGGATAAAACGTCTCTATATCAGACGCAGCAGCGGTGGATATATAGGTTAAAAACGCATTAATTCGGCAGTTATCATCGGATATTTTGATATATGGACGTCTCAAGATGATTCTATGCCCCATGAGATTCATTTCACGTTTACCAGAGGTACATTTGTTGCTGTATATTTCGATTTTATGCCCCTCTAACCCTGCTTTAGAGATGGATTGGATATATGACTCTCCGGAATAGAATCCGATCGTATGATTTCCGTTTTTGAGATATTTAAGCTCAACCAAATCATAGATAGAAGGGGCTATGCCCTTTTTTCTACTGACAAGATAATAGACGCCATGGGAAGCCTTGGCGATCTTGCCTTCTTTTACCAATCTGGATATATCTACCTTCAATAATTCATAGCTTTGATATTTAGAAGCTATTTCACCGAGGCTAAATAGTTCATTTTCTTTATATTTTGATTTAATTATCTTTAATAAATCTTTTGTCATAATCGAATTATATTATAACCTTTGATTTAGGTAAATAAGTAACAATAATACATATTGTTTTGTTATGCTTTTCGATGAATGTGATAATGATATAAATATCAATTATCATTCCGTAAATAGATGTTGTGTCAATCGGATTTTTGCTTATGTTTTTCGCAAAAATAAAGACGAGCCCTTTGTAAGGCCCGTCTTTAGGGGAATTTGGTGAATAGCGTTAACTATTTACCGCCGATTGACATCTTTTTGATGAAGACATCTGGGCAGTTGATTGACGATTGGATGGCGTCTTGTTTGTCGATATCTTTGACATCGGCGAACATCTTTAAGAGGTTACCCGATAAGGTGATGAGATTAAGAGGCTCGGCGACTTTGCCATCGCGAATCATATAACCAGAGGCTTGGCAGGAGAAATTGCCGGTTGTGGAGTTCATGCCGGTTCCTAAACCTGCGATATCGGTGATGTAGACGCCTTCTTTGATGGGGGCGATCATCTCCTCGAAGGATTTTTTCCCTTGTTTGACTTTGATGAATCCGGTGTCGGTACCGATCTTGGAACCGGCCCAATAGCCGTTTCCGGTGGTGGAGACACCATCTTTCTTCGCGGTCTCTCTATTATATAAGAAGGTTTCGAGGACGCCACCTTTGACGATGTCTTTGTTATAGGTGGCCACGCCTTCATCATCGAAGTAGGTGAAGAATGGGTTCTTATCGAGAGGTCTTTCGGAGATGGTGATCTTCTTGGAGGCGACTTTCTGATGGAGTTTATCACCTAAGAAACTGGTGTGTCTTTGGACTTCGTCAGCAGAGGCTGAAGCGATGAAATAACCAACGAAAGATGAGAAGATATCGTATCTTAAGACAGTTGGATACTTCGCGGCTTTGCACTGGGTGCCGCCGAATTGAGGAAGTAATTCATCAATGAGTTCTTTGACGAATTTCTTCTCGTCAACCTTAGAGAAGTCATTGCCATAGAAGAAGTTATAGGCGGTTTTGGTTTCTTCGCCTTGCTTACCTACGGCTCCGGCGACGAGAGTGAAGAGATTTCTCTTTTGAGATAATTTAAGACCCTTGGAGCTATAGAAGGCCGAAGAGGATTCGGTTTCGCGGTAGCTGACGGTTTCGACTTCGCTGACGCGGGGGTCGGAAGCTAAGATATCTTTCTCGATTTGGAATAAGAGTTCGATCTTCTTTTCAATCGGAAATTCCGCTAAAGCGGGATTGAAGACGTTCTTCTTATGATATTTCTCGCTTCCTTCGAATAAATCGACCGATTCTTCTTTTTCAGAAACGGTGGCTGCATCGATGATGCCGTTAATGAGGAACTCAAAGGCGTTTTTGTCGAGGCGGTTAGTGGTGCAGGAGGCGAATTTGCCATTATAGATACCACAGGCTTTGATGGATTGAGAATCGCTGATGGTGTAGCTATCGATTTCTTTACGGAAGATGCCGATATCGGTGGATTTGGATTTGCTGATTTGGATTTGGCAATCGCTTAATCCTTTCTCCTTCGCTAATTCAAAGAATTTTTTGACGTTCATTTTAATTCTCCTCCTCTTCCGCCGACGGTGATTTCCTTTAAGCGGATGGTTGGTTGACCAACATCAACGGGGATATAGCCAGATGCGGCCCCGCACATGCCTTGGCCTAAGGCCAGATCCTTACCGACTCTATCGATGTTCATGAGAACATCTTTGCCGGTGCCGATTAAGGTGCAGCCTCTGACGGGTTCGCAGACCTTGCCATCCCTAATGATATAGGCCTCAGAAGCCGAGAAGTTGAATTCTCCGGTGGCGGGGTTGACCGAACCTCCGCCGAAATTGGTGACATAAACACCTAACTTGGTGTCCTTGATGATTTGTTCAGGGTCATCTTTGCCCGCGGCGATATAGGTATTGGACATTCTGGAAGTTGGCTCATAATGGAAGCTTTGGCGACGGGCGGTGCCGTTAGGCTCCATCCCTAAACGCCTGCCGTTTAATCTATCGACCATGAAACCAACGCAGATGCCATCTTTGATGAGCATATTCTTTTTGGTGGGAACGCCTTCGTCATCGAGGTTATTGGAGCCCCATTCGTTAGGAATGGTCCCATCATCATAAGCGCTGACTAGTGGCGAGGCGATTTGTTGGCCAATGCAGCCAGAGAAGCAGGATAAGCCTTTAGCGGTGGCGGAGGCTTCAAGTGGATGGCCACAGGCTTCGTGGAATAAGACGCCACCCCAGCCATTGGTGATGACGACTGGGAACCGTCCGGATGGGCATTCATCCGCCCCGAGCATCATAATGACTTTCTCAGCGACGGTTTTGGCTTCTTTTCTCCAATCAAGCTCATTTTTGAAATATCCCCAGCCAGCGAAGCGGGCGGGACCGGAGAAGTAGGTCTCCATCTTTTCGCCATCGGAAGCGAAGGCCAGCATCGTCATCCTTCCTCTTTCTTGGAAGTTATTGAATTGCTTTCCTTCTTCACCTTCGGCATTAAAGATTTCGATATCGGTGTGATAATCGGAGAAGCCAGTGATGACACGGACGATTCTTGGATCGCTTTCGTGGATGATGGAATAGGCTTCTTTCAAGACTTCGATTTTCTCGGTAGTGGGGACGCTGGCGAGAGGCTGATCGATTTTGTTTAAGACCTTCACGCGTTGTTTGGTGAGGGATTTGACGGTGATTTTGCGTTCACCTTGGTAAGAGGCCGCTAAAGATTTAGCTAAAGCGAGCAAACTCTTTTCGCTTAAATCGGATGTGTAACCATAAGCGCTTCTAAAGCCGTTGAGAATACGGATTCCGGCGCCATATGATTCGTTACGAGAACTAGTCTCGACTTTGCCGTTTTCTAGTGAGACAGCGTTGGTTTTGGTGTCTTCAACGTAGATTTCGGCATAATCTCCGCCGGTTTCTAACGCTGCGTTAAGAACCTTCAGAGCGAGTGATTTTGAGATCATGATTAATCATTTCCTCCTTAATGAGCGAATGATACCACATTGTCTAGATATAATCACTTTTTATTAAAAGTGACATATATTCGATTACTCCCCTTTTCTTTCGTGATAAACTAAAGCGACTCGGAGGACATTTATGGCTAAACTTCTCTATCAAGGTCACGCCTCATTTAGAATCTATACTAATAAAGGCAAAATCATCTATATCGATCCTTATGCCGGCGGAGGCTATGACCTACCAGCAGACTATGTTTTGATCACCCATGAGCATTATGACCATAACGCCATCCACATGATCACCCTTAAAGATAGAACCATCGTCATCAGGGCCAAGGACGCCTTACAAAATGGAGAATATCGGGAATTCTATCTAGATGACATTGAAGTTAAGGCCGTTCCCGCCGAAAATTCCCACCATAACCGCGCTGAATGCGTGGGATATGTCATTACAGTAGACGGAATCAAGATCTATCATTCCGGGGATACGGATTATCTTCCAGAGATGTCTGAATTAGCTAAACTCAACATCAACTATGCTTTGTTGCCAATTGATGGCTACTATACTATGAGTCCGGAAATGGCCACCAAAGCTGCGGAAGTCATTAAGCCAAAGCACATGATCCCGATGCATATGAAGCCAGGAATGCTCTTTGATTATCAGCAAGCCATGAAAGTCACCTCGGACGTGGCGATGCTCATGAGACCCGGACAAACTATCGATTTAGTGGAGGAGTAATATGGAAGTAGCCAGAATCGTTAAAAAACTCACATCTTATCTACTTATCGCCGGCGGAGCGACTATCTTTACTTATCTAGTCTTCACCGCCGGAATCTATCCTTATCCCTTAGGAGAGAAGAGCTTAACCGAAGCCGCCTTGACTCAATACGTTTATCTGCCGTTAGGATTATCGGTCTTAGGTCTTATCGTCATGTTGGTGGCCGAATATGTCTTATTCAAATCAACTGACAACAGCAATTCCATGAGAATCCTCGGAATTGCCTTAACCGCATATTTCGGAGCCTTAATCCTCGCGAGTGTTTTATTCCTAGTCTACGTCGGCAAAAGAAACGCCTCCATCGCGATGGTCTCCACAATCCCTGTCTTCGCGGTTGCGGCGGTGGAAGTGGTGATTGGAATTAAAACCATTTTGACGGCAAGAAAAATGAAATCCGATGAGGATTTGCAAGGGAATTCCGAAAAATAAGCTCGTTTTTCATAAATGAAAATAGGGTTGCCACACTGAGGCAACCCTATTATTTTTCGGAACTATTTTAATAATTTTTTTCTAAACTCTGCGAAGTCCTTGCGGCCATACCCGCAATAGATCTCATAGAAGTTCTCTAATGATCCACAGGACTTTTCGATTGCCTCAGCGAAGGCATCTAGATATTTCTTCCTGGCTATGAAGGTTCTCCAGACTTTTCTGGCTAATTTGCGATCTCCATATTTGAAGAAGGTTTCGAAACGGAGCCTCCAGGCATAACGTCTGGCTCCAGTGTTGGTGAGAAGATAATCTTTATAAATTTCCTTCATGTTGAAATCGAGCATCTTAAGAAGCAAATAGGCGATGATTCCGGTTCGATCTTTGCCAGCCGAGCAATGCCAGAGAACGGCCCCTTCATCAAGGTCTAGACAAAGTCTAACGGCTTTGCCTAATTGTTGAAGAGGGTATTCTTCGGTGCCGAGTTTGGCATAGGTTTCTTCAAGTTCAAGATAACCCGCGACCCTTTCGGCGATGGATTTCTTTTCTTCGTTTCTTGCGACTCCGTTGTTGGTTTCTTGCATAACCGGGATGTGGTAATACTCAACCCCCTTGATTGAGGGATCGGGTTTTTCGGTGACTTCCAAGTCCGTTCTTAAATCGATGATTCTTCTGATTTTGTATTTATTGAGGAAATCTTCGAAGGATTCCTGGGGGAGATGGTCTAATGCCGCCGAACGATAAAAACGGTCTTTGATGACCTTCTTGCCTTTTCTATTCTTGCCTGCGCTATGGAGGCTGCGGAAGTTTTTGACCCCCTCGAGCACGAGTAATTTCTTATTCATAACTATCTACGTGAAATTGTATCATTTATCATCATCCGCGTGCTAGAAGATGATTAACGTAGAAGAGGCGGATAAACGGATATTTTCTATAATGTGAACCCATCAACTGTTAAAATTGCCAAATTCTATAGAATTTATCTTGCACAAAGTCGACCTATCGCTTAATATTACACCCGTAACTCTCTTTGTGAGTTTCATACCACAAGGCGAAAGGAGTAAGAAAATGAAGAAAGACATCCATCCAAATTATCAGAAGTGTGTTGTCACCTGCGTTAGCTGCGGTGCCACCTTCGAAACCGGATCCGTGTTGAAAGAGATCAAGGTTGATACCTGCTCGAACTGCCACCCATTCTACACTGGCAAGCAGCGTACCATCCAGGCTGACGGCCGTATTGATAAGTTCAACAGAAAACTTGCCAAAGTCGGTAAATAAGATAAATAGAAGAAATTGGTCATCGGAAACGATGGCCTTTTTTGCTATCTTTTCTCAGGTACCGAAAAGATAGAAAAAAGCCGTGCTCACACACGGCTAAATTTTTGAAAATCCCTTACAAACCAAGGCTCTTTTTAAGAGATTCGGCCAAATCATCAGCCTTCTTATCTAAGCCTTCCTGGGCTTTGGAGACGACCTCGACATAGAACTTGCACTTGGGTTCGGTGCCGGATGGACGGACAGCGATCCAAGAGCCGTCTTCAAGGAAGAGTTTCACGACTTCGGATTTTGGAAGAACGAGTTTTTCTTTGCTTCCGTCGGCGTTGACGGCTTCGAGTTTGATGTAGTCTTCCACTCTGACGACCTTTAAGCCGAGGATTTCTTTTGGAGGATTGGTGTGAAGATCTTCCATAAGCTTCATCATGCGGCCAAAGCCAGCAGAACCTTCGAACTTGAGGGCTTTTTGGATGTCGTAGTGATATCCGAATCTCTTTTGGAGATTATCGATGGCCACATCAAGAGTGATGCCTTTTAAGTGATACCATAAAGCCATTTCGGAATAGAGAAGGATTGCCTGGATGCCGTCTTTATCTCTGACGAATGGAGCGACTAAGCAGCCATAGGATTCTTCGTAACCAAATTCAAATTTATGTCCGTTGCCTCTATCTTCATAATAAGCAATGCGGTCACCGATGAATTTGAAGCCGGTCAAGAAGCTTTCTGCTTTGACGCCGTAGTTGGCGGCAACTTTTCTGCCTAAATCGCTGGAGACGATGGTGTCATAGATGACCCCGTTGTCACTTAGAGTGCCCAAACGCTTTCTTTCAGAAAGGAGATAATCGATTAATAAGGCGGCGGATTCGTTGCCGGTTAATCTTTCATAAGTGCCCTTGGAGGAGAGATAGGCTAAGCCGCATCTATCACCGTCTGGATCGGTCATGACAATCAACTGAGCGCCTATTTGCTTGGCCAATTTGATTGGTTCGATATAGGCCTCGGCGACTTCGGGGTTGGGAGAGAGGGTGCCAGAGAAGTCGGGATCATGAGTGCACTGGCATTCGACTGGATAGATTTCATAACCACAGTCCTTGAAGACTCTTAAGGCATTCTCTAAGGAGGTGCCGTGGTTTGGGGTATAGACGATCTTGAAGCCCTTCTTGTTTAAATCGGGATTGATTTGGGTGGCTTCGACCTCTTTGACATAGTCATCATCGACTTCGGGCCCAAGGGGTTTGGTCACACCTTCAACGGAATAAACGGGAGGTTCAACGGTTAATTCATCAGGTAAGGAGGCTAAGATATCAAGCATTGGCTGAATCTTCTCAGGAGTTAACTGGCAACCCTTTTCGTCATAGACCTTATAACCGTTATATTCTTTGGGGTTATGGGAGGCGGTGATCATGATGCCACCGATGGCGTGCATGTATCTGACGGCATAGGATAATTCCGGAGTGGGGCGGAGAGAATCGAATAAGTAGGCGTTAATGCCCATCTTATTTAAGACTTTTGCGGCAAGTTCAGAATACTCGCGGCTGAAGTGGCGGTTATCATGAGAGATGACGACACCTCTAGCTCTAGCCTCTCTACTAAGATCGATTAAGCTTTGTCCAAAAGCCACCGTGACTTTCTTGATGGTGAATTCATTAATGCGGTTGGTGCCGGGGCCAAGGACCCCACGCATGCCGCCGGTCCCGAATTCGATTTCTTTGAAGAACGAATCGTCTTTTTGTTCGCCGCTCATTTTGCGGAGGACATCTTTTTGGTCGGCTGGGACTTTCTCGGAGTTCAACCATCTTTGGTAATTTTCTTCTACAATGCTCATTTTTCTAAGCCTTTCCCTAATTGGCTTTATGTTACCACACCAAGCAGTTTTACATATAGACAAAATCATTTGATTTTGGCCTAATTGAACAAAAACACCGTAATTTTTCATAAAATGGACGGACAAATATTAGGTGTCTTTAATCGCGAATTGATACTCAAAAAGCCTCAATATTTTGAAAAATATGCGGGTTTTGCACGGGATTTTGATTTAGTTAGTTATTTTATTTAGATTCATTTTTGAGCGTTTACCCAAGAAGAAAAATTGTGTTTAGGCGAGAAAACGAAGAAAAAGCCCGGATTTTCTTCTTTTTAGAAGAAATTTACCTTTGCATTTGCTACAATACGTTGGTTGAAGATTCTTTAGGAGGTTTCATTTGCCATGAGTAAGAAATTCTACATCACTACACCCATCTATTATCCAAGCGCTTCTCCACATCTTGGACACGCTTATTGCACGACCATGTGTGACATCATTGCGAGAGGAAAAAGACTAAGAGGTTTTGAGACCTTCTTTTTGACTGGCCTTGATGAACACGGCGAGAAGATTCAAAAGAATGCCGAAGCCAAAGGGATTTCTCCTCAAGAATTCGTCGACGAAGTCGCCTTGAAGTTCACTAACCTTTGGGAGACTTTGAAGATCTCCAATGACGATTTCATCAGAACCACAGAACCCCGTCACTATGAGACGGTTCAGAAAATCTTCTCCGATTTCGTCGCTAAAGATGATGTCTATCTTTCCTCTTATAAAGGGTGGTACTGCGTTCATGAAGAATCCTTCTGGACCGAGACCCAGGTTGGTGAAGAACACGTCTGCCCCGATTGCGGACGTCCTGTCGAATTAAAAGAAGAACCCGCCTATTTCTTTAGATGCAGCAAATACGTTGACGGTTTAGTCAAATATTATGATGAAAACCCCAAATTCATCACTCCAGAAGGCAGAAAAGCCGAGATGATCAATAACTTCATCAAGCCCGGCTTGAATGACCTTTGTGTTTCTAGAACCACCTTCTCTTGGGGTATCCCCGTCAAAGAGTCCGAGGGCCATGTTGTCTATGTTTGGCTCGACGCTCTAACTAACTACATCACCGCTTTGGGATATGGCCAAGAAAACAATGAGAACTTTAAAAAGTTCTGGCTCGATGAAGATTGCGAAATCGTTCACGTCATTGGTGCGGATATCACAAGATTCCATACCATCTATTGGCCCATGTTCTTGAAAGCTTTGGATTTACGTCAACCAAGCAGGGTTTTCGTCCATGGCTTAATGATGATGAAAGATGGCAAGATGTCTAAATCCAAAGGGAATGTCATCCCTGTCCCACCTTTAGTGGAAAGATTCGGCGTCGATGCCGTAAGATTATATCTTTGCCGTGAGATTGTCTTTGGGCAAGATGGTCAATTCACCCCCGAGCAATTCGTCGAAAGACTTAATGCCGACCTCGCCAATAACCTCGGCAACCTTTTAAATAGAACCGTTTCGATGATCAATAAATACTTCGATGGAATTATCCCTTCTTTCAAAGCCGATTTGAATGATTTAGATAAAAATATTCACGAATTGGCGGAGAAAACGGTTAAATCATATGAATATCTTAATGATGAATTAAAGGTCACTGAAGCCTATGCTTCCGTCTTTGATTTAGTCAGCGCAGCCAATAAGTACATCGAAGATAGCGCCCCCTGGGCTTTAGCCAAAGATCCCGAGAAGAAAGAGCTTCTTGAAAGCTGTATGGCCCATTTAGCCGCGGTCATCTATCTCGCTGGCACCTTATTAAGCCCAATCCTCGTCACCAAGAGCGAAAAGATCTTTGATCAACTCGGAGTTACCCCAGAGTTAAGAAATTACGAAGACGCTCAAAGATTCGGAGCCTTAGATGGCTTAAAGGTCGTTAAAGGCGAGCAATTATTCCCTCGTTTAGATGCGACGGTGGAAATCGAATATATCAAGCAGTTGATGGCCGCTCCAAAGGAGAAGGCTGCTGCCTAATGAAAAAGCAAGAATCTCTACAATCCCCATTAGACGTTACCTGTGTCGATCTTTCTTACGAAGGAAAGGGAGTTTGCAGGGATTCTTTTGGTAATGTCGTTTTCGTCGAAGGAATGTTCCCTGGTGAAGAAGGTTCGATAAAGATTGTCTATAAAAGAGCAGGACAATATTTCGGCGAACCTATAAAACTCACTAAGATCTCAGCTGACAGAATCGAACCTCGCTGCAAGGTCTGCAGGGCTTGCGGCGGGTGCCAATTCCAGCAATATTCCTACGAGGCCCAGTTAAAACATAAAACTAATTACGTTAAGGACCAACTAAGGAAGATTGCCAAACTTGATATTGATGTTTTGCCCACGTTAGGGATGAGAAATCCCTATGGATATCGCAATAAAATCCAGATGCCTTTCGGCAAGGGTGACGACGGCACCGTCTTCACCGGATTTTATCGCCCCGGGACCCACGTGATTGTGCCAATCAAGGAATGTCATATCGAAGATCCTCGAGCGGTTAAGATAATCAATACATTATGCGAGATTATGAGTAAGCTCGGAGTCGAGCCATATAATGAATTCTCGCATGAAGGATTTATTCGTCACGCCTTAATCAAAACCGCTAAAGGATATAGCAATATCATGTTGGTTTTAGTGACCACAAGATTAAATTTCCCAGGCAAATCCCGCCTAATTTCTGAAATTAGAGAGAAATGCCCTGAGGTTACGACCCTCATCCAAAACCTCAACGACGAGAGAACAAGCGTTATTTTGGGCGATAAATGCGTCACCTTGTATGGAAGTGGATATATCAAAGAGAATCTTTGCGGGTTGGATTTCATGATTTCCGCCAAATCTTTCTTCCAAACCAACTCAGAAATGACCGAAATCCTCTATCAAACCGCGATGGATTATGCGTGCATGAGCAAAGATGATGTTGTCTTTGATGCTTATTCAGGGACCGGGACGATTGGATTGATCGCGACCAAATACTGTGGGAAGGTCATCTCTGTTGAATTAGTCAAAGAAGCGGTTGAAGACGCCAAAGAAAACGCCAAGATTAACAAGATCACTAATTTCGATGTTTATTGTGATGATGCTTCAACATTCATTAATAGACTCTCTAAAAGGAGCGAAAGAATCGACGTTTTATTTATGGACCCGCCCAGAAAAGGCAGCGATGAAAGGTTTCTTTCGGTGGTCTTAAAATTGAAGCCTCGGAGAATAGTTTATATTTCGTGTAATTGCTCAACCCTGGCGAGAGATTTAATTACGTTGAAGAGGGAATATGATATTCAAAAGGTTCAGCCGGTCGATTTGTTCCCTCAAACTTCTCATGTCGAAACAATCGTTGGCTTGATTTTAAAGAACTAAAACTTATTTTTAAAAAAAACCATATTTTTAATAAAGACATGACCAATGAATAGAACTTTTACTTAATACAATTATGTATTGAGTAATTATGCCTACTGATAGTCTATATCTAGGGTTGTTAGTGGTAACATGTGTTTTTGAACCGCTGGTACATAACACGTACTAGCTTTTTGTTGGAGAATAATGCCGCGAGGTGAATGCTGATGGAAACTAAAAATTTGAATGTGACCATCATAGCGGGAAACGTTCACCGATTAAGACTGGCAGCTAATTTGACGCAATCAGAATTAGCAAAAAAACTCCATGTATCAACATCCAGTGTTAATGCTTGGGAAAAAGAGAAAACATATCCGTCTTTGATTAATGTACTCTCTCTATGCAACTACTTTGATGTTAAGGTAGACGACTTAATTGGTGTTCCTTCTATGATAAATCGATAGTAAGTATGCTATAATTTGCCTGTTAGTTATGTAGACGCCTCAGAGTGAATCCGTCATTAGGAGGACAAAAAACATGACTAACAACTTAAAGAGAACAACACTTAACATCAAAAACTTCGGTTTGAATCTTTACAGAATCAGAACTGAACAAGGAAAATCCAGACAGTGGCTAGCCGATGAACTCGGTTATGAAACCCAAAGGATTATCTATGATTATGAGAATGGTATCAAGTTTCCAAAACTAGAAAACGTTCTCAAAATCGCGATGGCACTTGGTGTTGATCTCGATAGCATGTTCCGTTAGGGATGTGCTATTTTTATTATCTTTTTACGAATTGAACCGCTGGTACATAACACCCATATATTTCCTTAATTTAATATGTTGGTGTCAACGGTGAAAGACATCGAAAAGGAGATAAGAAAAATGACAAAAAAATACTTCGCAGTTACAGTTAAGTTTGGACACGTCGGACAACACAAATGCATTATTAAAACAGTTCCAATCGAAGCCGAATCCGGCAAAGATGCAGCCTACCAAGCAAGATGGATGCCAAGAGTTAAACATCATGATAAACATGCAATTATCAGTGTTAAAGAAATCGATCTTGAAGCCTATCTTCTTCTAATGATTGATAAGAGTTTCAATCCTTACTTCCAATGCAAAAACATTCAAGAGCAAAGGAATGTATGCGAAGGAATTGAAGAAGATGTTCAGTACATGGAAACTGATGAAATTGACTACGAATTGCGCGAAAAAAAACGCAAAAATAAAGTTAATTTCAAAAATAAAAAGAATAAGCTCATCAAAAACGACTACCAATACGTGATGAGAAATTACGAATTATCAACGAACTATTAAGGAGGAAAATCGCAATGGCAAAATTTGAAGAAGAATTAGAATTATTACTTAAATGCAAAACACCAATTATCGAAGTTGTCACCTATGAATGGCAAAGACTCCAAAGCACAGTCAACGTCATTTCAGGTAGTAACTTAACTAAATGGAAAAGATGGAATAGAAGTGTCGGCATCGTCGATAGTGATGGCAATGTTGAACCAATCTTAGATCCAATCCAATTGTTAAAGAAGTTCAAAGAAGATAAAGAGGGTTGCTATTTGATTTTAGAAAACTTCAATTTCTATTTAACAAACACAGATGTTGTGAATCTTCTCTTTGAAATTGCAAAGATGAAAAGAACTTCTCATAAAACATTAATTATTGAGAGCAGCGAGAATTGTCTTCCTAATGCTCTTTCAAAAGAAATCCCTGTTCTCAATATGCCTCTTCCTAATAAGACATTTATTAAGAAGATTGCAGAAAGCGTTGTTATTAACTCTAACCTTAAGAGTAACGAGTATGAACTTACTGACGAACTCTTGAATAGCGTTTTAGGATTAACAACCACTGAAATTAATCTAGCTTTCCTTAAAGCAGTGCAAAAATTTGGGTGTTTAGATGACTCGGTTATTCCATATCTCATTTCCGAAAAGGAAAGTGTCATTAAGAGAGACGGATTGCTTGAATACTATCACCCAGAAAATGGATTTGATGGTGTAGGTGGACTAAATAATCTAAAAAACTGGCTACGTTTAAGAGGCGACGCTTTCTCGCAAAAGGCAATAGACTTTGGCATTGATACTCCAAAAGGAGTTATGCTCCTTGGTTTACCAGGTTGTGGCAAATCTTTAACTGCAAAATGCATTGCACGTGCATGGAATTATCCACTTCTTAGATTTGATTTAGGCAAAGTATTTGGTGGAGTAGTGGGACAATCAGAAGCGAATATGAGAAAAGCTCTTGATGTTGCCACAACAATCGCTCCATGTGTACTCTGGATTGATGAAATCGAAAAAGGGTTATCAGGCTTAAGCAGTTCTGATAGAACAGATGGAGGTACAGCCTCACGCGTTTTCGGAAGTTTGCTAACTTGGATGCAGGAAAAGAAAGAACCTGTCTTCGTGGTTGCTACAGCAAATAACATCGAACAACTCCCTCCTGAATTATTAAGAAAAGGCCGCTTTGATGAAATCTTCTTTGTTGACCTTCCTTCTAAAGAAGAAAGAAAAGAAATCTTCAAAATTCACATCCGAGACAAACATAGAGACATCACTAAGTTTGACTTGGATCAATTAGCGGACAAAACTAATGGTCTTACAGGTGCTGAAATTGGTTCTCTTGTAAGCGACGCGCTTTTTAATGCATTTTCTAAAGGAAGTGACTTAAATACATGTGATATAATCGATGAAAGAGCAAAGCTTACACCTTTATCAACAATTATGGCTGAAAAGATCACGTCTCTTCGCCTTTGGGCTAAGAACAGAGCACGTATCGCCGGTGATGAATTTGTTGAGAAAATTGAAGGTGAAGATTCGGTTGTTAGATTAAAAACAGAATGCTACAACCCGCTGTTAGGATAGGAGGTTGACTCAATTGGCAAAAGAATTTGTTAAAAAAGCATTTGTTCCACACTTTGATGATGATAAGTCCTCAGCCCTTTGCTATGAGGCTGTTTATGGCGAAAGTGGTGTTAAGAACAAAGGAAGAATATCTTCTAACTATAGACCGTTCATCAATTATTTAAGATTGGCTCAAAAAGCTGCAAATCTTAAAAGAAGCATCGAAGCTCAATACGATGTTATTGATAGAAATAATGACTATAGATTGTCGACTTGGTTGACTGTCAAAGTTTTAACTAAGAAGCTAAATGGAAACCCCATCGTATATAACGATATAACGTATGAAACACTTGAAAATAGTGGTGTTACTCTAGAACCAATCGAAGTCACCAAGATTGCTGTAGATGGTAAGGAAATGCCATTTCATAAGATTGATGATTTCTATGTGGTGGAAGGTGTAACAACTTCTAAAATCGTTGTTAATGACGATCCTACACTTGCTCTCAACAATGATGTTTATTGTCCACAGCATGTTTTATACAATGGCAACATCTATGAAGTTAGAAAAAACAAAGCATCCATTAATGAAACAAATGGCGATACTTGTGAAGATGCTCAATTTCCATTCGTTAAGTTCCATTTAGAAAAAGATGACAACGAGCAGGAAGAAGACGAAGTCACATTAGAACTTATTGAAGACCCATCTTTAGAACTATCTATTTATGATGTTTTCTTTGCTGAAGATGCGGCCGAGGTTTATTTTACAGAGTATAAAGTTGATAAATGCAGAATCGTTTATAAAAACAAAGAAAGTGGACGACTTGTTATTAAACTTAATGACAAAGTTAAGAGCGTTCAACCACA
>JAIKYF010000142.1 GCA_024683495.1 Bacilli bacterium | reverse complement strand
ATTGAAGCCACATTCTCTCGCCGCTTCAAGAACGGTTAGATTCTTGTCGACGCTATAGATACGGCCTTCGATATTGATGTTAATTTTTTCCATATTCGATATCTCTCCTTATCTCTTCTCAATCGCGCCAAAGCGGCAGGTAGCGATACAAGTACCGCACTTGACGCACTTTTCGACGTCGATGACGTGGACGAACTTATTGGGGATTGGTCTGACCGTAATTGGGGTTGTGCTCGCCTTGATGCAGGAGACTGGGCAACTACGAGAGCAGAGGGTACAACCCATACATTTCTCAGGAATGATGTGGAATTCCATAAGATCCTTACAAACGTGGGCTGGGCACTTCTTATCAACGACGTGAGCGTGATATTCCTCAGGGAATTTGTTGAGGGTGGAAAGGATTGGGTTAGCCGCGGTCTGGCCTAAGGCACATAAGGAGCCATGCTGGATGACCTGAGCTAAGGTCTTCATATCTTCGAGAGTCTTCTCGGTGCCCTTACCATGGGTGATATCGGTCAGCATTTCAAATAAACGCTTGGTGCCGATACGGCATGGGGAGCATTTGCCGCATGATTCGGCGACAATGAAGTCCATATAGAAGTGGGCGACGTCGACCATGCAGTTATCTTCGTCCATGACGATGGCGCCGCCAGAGCCCATCATGGAGCCTCTTGCGACCAAGGTGTCATAGTCGATTGGGGTATCTAAGTCTTCTTCGGTCAAACATCCGCCAGAAGGACCGCCGGTCTGGATGGCCTTGAATTTCTTATTGCCAGGGATGCCACCGCCGATGTCATAGATGAGGGTTCTTAAGGTCGTGCCCATCGGAACCTCAACAAGACCGACGTTATTGATCTTGCCGCCTAAAGCGAAGACCTTGGTGCCCTTGGAGCCTTGGGTGCCGAGTTCGGCGAACTTGGCGGCCCCGATTCTTAAGATGAAAGGAATCTGGGCTAAGGTTTCAACGTTATTGACGCAGGTTGGCTTGCCCCATAAACCCTTGATGGCAGGGAATGGAGGACGTGGACGTGGCATGCCACGCTTACCTTCGATGGAATTAAGCAAAGCGGTTTCTTCGCCGCAGACGAAGGCGCCAGCGCCTTCTCTGACGTGAACGTCGAAGGAGAAATCGGTTCCTAAGATGTTCTTGCCAAGGAGGCCGACTTTTCTCATATCTTCAATCGCGTTCTTCAAACGATGGACGGCGATTGGGTATTCGGCACGAACATAGAAGTAACCTTCGGTGGCGCCAAAGGCGTAGCCGCCGATCATCATGCCTTCGATGACTTCGAAGGGGTTGCCTTCCAAGATGGAACGGTCCATGAAAGCGCCAGGATCGCCTTCATCACCATTACAGACGATGTATTTCTGATCGGATTTGACGTTGGCGGCAAATTGCCATTTGCGGCCGGTGGGGAAGCCCGCACCGCCTCTGCCTCTTAAGCCAGAAGCGAGGACTTCGTCGATGACTTGCTGAGGGGTCATCGTGGTTAAGACTTTCTTCAAAGCCTTGAAGCCATCATAACCGAGAGCCTCTTCTAAGAAGTCAGGGTTAATCAAGGAACAGCCGTGCAAAGAGATACGGACCTGTTTCTTATAGAAGTTGATATCGTCTTGACGGACGACTCTTTCTTTGGTTTGAGGATCGACGTAGAGTAATTCTTCGACGATTTTTCCGCCGATGAGGTCATTGTCGACGATCTTGGTGACGTCGGCGACCTTAACCATCTTGTAGAGGGTATCCTCTGGGAAAATCTTGACGAAGGGGCCTTGGGAGCAGAAGCCGAAGCAACCGACGTGGTTGATGGTGACTTTGTCTTCTAAGCCCTTTTCTTTGATTTGCTTGGTCAACTCTTCGAGGACGGCCACGGAGTTATTGGCGATACAGCCGGTTCCACCGCAGACGAGGACGGCGCGCTTGCCATTCAAGCCTTTGATCTTCTCATCAAACGCTTTGGTGCAGCACTCAATCTTCTCTTGGAGTATCTCAGGGGTTGTAATTCTTTCCATAAATTAAGCCTCTTCTTCCGCTTCGAGGGCGGCTTCTTTCTGACGGTATTCGTCGATGACTTTGACGACGCCATCAACGCCTAACATCGGGTAGACTTTGCCGTTGACGGAGACGGCTGGGGCAAGGGCGCAAGCGCCCATGCAGCGGATGGCCTCGATGGTGAATAAGCCATCTTCGGTGGTTTCACCGGGCTTAATCCCAAGGACGGTCGCGAATTTATCGATGACGGCTTGGGAGGCTTTGACATAGCAAGCGGTCCCTAAGCAAACGCCGATGACATACTTTCCTTTCGGGGTGAGTGAGAAGAAATTGTAGAAAGTGACGACCCCATAGATTTCAGCGACGGGGATGTTCATTTCCTTGCTCACTACTTCTTGCGCTTCAAGAGGGATATATCCGTATTTCTTCTGAATCTCTTCCAAAACGACCATCAATGGGGATGGCTCGTTTTTATGAGATTCGCAGATCTCGATGATCCCTTTACGCGCTTCTTCTTGAATTGGCATAAAGCTCCTCCTGGGAGACTAAAAATAGTCTCGGTAACATTGATATTTTAATATCAATAAACATCGATGAAAACTAGCATTTTGAGTTAGATTAGACTAATCGAGAGACATAAAATGACGATTTGCTCGATTTTATCGAGAGTTTCCAAGAAAAACACCTTGAAAAAATCTTTTTTTCTCCGATAAACCCTAGGTTTTTAGATAGCCGTGACTAACTATGTATCTATTTCAAGTTTACAATTTACGAAAATAATAGATTAATTCTAAATAAAATTGCTAGTTGCCACCTATTATTTCGGTATATCGGTAATAATGTTGCCGATAACGTTAGTTATGCCTTACAATGGGGTCACATCGAAAGGAATTAAAACACAAATGTTTGATTACACTGGAAAAGTCGTCGTTATCACCGGTGCCTCCTCAGGCCTTGGAAAACAGATGGCTGAAGGATTCGCAAGCGTCCATGCTAACCTCGCTTTGCTTGC
>JAIKYF010000109.1 GCA_024683495.1 Bacilli bacterium | reverse complement strand
TACGAGATGATGCCAGAGTCCTCCCTTGAGGCCTCCCTCATCATGAACTACGTCCAGACCCTCATGAACGTCCCATGGTATCAAACCACCGAAGACAACGACGATTTGGAAAACGTCAAGAAGATCCTCGACGAAGATCACTATGGCTTAAAGAAAGTCAAAGAGAGAATCATCGAATATCTCGCCGTCAAACGTTCGACTGGCAACCTCAAAGCCCCGATTCTTTGCTTCTATGGGCCACCCGGATGCGGCAAGACCTCGCTTGGCAAATCCATCGCGAGAGCCTTAGGAAGAAAATTCTTCAAAGCCTCCTTGGGCGGCGTGAGCGACGAATCCGAGATCAGAGGCCATCGTAGAACCTATGTCGGCTCAATGCCAGGGCGCATCATCCAAGGCATGACTAGAAGCGGCACCGTCAATCCCGTCTTCCTTCTCGATGAGATCGATAAGGTCGGGGGAGCCTCATATCATGGCGATCCCTCTTCGGCCCTCCTTGAAGTCCTCGACCCTGAGCAAAACTTCGCCTTCAATGATAATTTCATCGAAGAACCCTACGATTTAAGCAATGTCTTATTCATCGCGACGGCTAACTACTTGGAGAATGTCCCCGCGCCTTTGCTTGATAGACTCGAGCTCATCGAGGTCCCATCCTATACCGAGCTTGAGAAAATCCAGATCGCCGAGAACTTCCTCGTCAAGAAGCAGCGCGAGGCCAATGGCTTAAAAGAAGGGGACGTCCACTTCACGACCGCCTCCATCAAAGAGATGATCGAGTCCTATACCCGCGAAGCCGGCGTCCGTAGCTTGGAGAGATTGATCGCCAAATGCTGCCGTAAGGCGGTGGTGGAGATCCTCTCTAACCCAGAGATCGCTAAACCCGTCGTCGTCGACGTGAAGGAAG
The DNA here is from genome assembly GCA_024683495.1 of Bacilli bacterium. Lineage (GTDB taxonomy): Bacteria > Bacillota_I > Bacilli_A > RFN20 > CAG-826 > UBA4951. The sequence goes on along the minus strand of JAIKYF010000109.1, from coordinate 1,364 downwards.
TCGAGAAATACCTTGGCATCCCTCTATTCGAAGACACGAAGAAAGAGAAGAAGCCGCAGGTTGGCGTCGTCACCGGCTTAGCCTATACCCAGTTCGGCGGCGATATCCTTCCGATCGAAGTCAATTACTTCCCTGGCAAAGGCGGGCTGATCCTCACTGGCAAACTCGGCGACGTCATGAAAGAAAGCTGCACGATCGCTTTGGACTATGTGAGAGCCAACGCCGAAAAATATGGCATCGATTCGACCATTTTCGAAAAGAATGACATCCATATCCACGTCCCTGAAGGCGCCGTCCCGAAGGATGGGCCAAGCGCTGGGGTGGCCATCACCTGCGCCATCATCTCTTGCCTCACCAAAACCCCGATCGACAATAATGTCGCGATGACGGGCGAGGTGACTTTAAGAGGCAATGCCCTCCCAATCGGCGGCTTAAGGGAGAAATCTCTTGCGGCCCTCCGCAGCGGCATCAAGACCATCATCGTCCCCATCGACAACAAAAAAGACGTCTCTGAGCTTCCTGACGAAGTCAAGAATGACCTCAAGATCGTCTATATGGAAAAAGTCGATGATGCGGTGGAAGTGGCCTTATTGAAGAAATAAGCCTAAGCGGCAGTTCAACCTGCCGCTTTTTCTTATCTTTGCTTGGCTTAGTTTAGTTTATCTCGCCCTAATAAACTAATAATACTAGGATTCATCGGCCCATTTTCTTATTTTCTACCACAAATTGGCCAATGAATATATAATATCGTTACAGGGGTATCAACATGGAAAACCAAGAACAAACTCAAAATGTCGAAGAATATCGCCCAAAGGTCTCGGAAAGGATCTTTGCCATTCTTCTTTTCGTCTGCTCGTTCATCGCGAGCGTCTCTTTATTCATCACCGGCCTTAACGTCGCGATCGAAGGGCTCAATAAGCAAGCCGGGGCCATGCCGGTCGTCGGCGGGATCTCCGCCGTCGTGGGCAGCTGGGCCATCTTCATCTTCGGGGTCTTCCTCTTAGTGAAGTCCATCAAAAGAGCCGATTATCGCCCGATGCTATTCTATTTAGTCATCTCCTTAGCGGGGACCGCCGTCCTCTATTACGTCTCGACGATCGTCTATGAATTGATGATTTCATCCCAGCAGAGCACCTCTTTGCCAACCTCATTCATCCCGCAGACTTTGGTCATCGTGGCGGCTTCGATGAGCCTTATCCTCTCGCTTATCGCCTTGCTTAACATCAAAAAGAACAGGAATAACGGGACCCTCATCATCGCCTTAGGCATCTTGATCGGGATCTTGGCCATGTGCTTAGTCACTTCCTTAAGCTTCGCCTCGGGACAGCAGAATATCTTCTTCTCTTCCGGAGCCTCCGTCGCCT
>JAIKYF010000103.1 GCA_024683495.1 Bacilli bacterium | reverse complement strand
CGGTTCCATTTTATAACCGAAATGGTGCCTGTCGATTTTGAGAAAAGAAAAATCAAAAGGATTTCCGATGTTTGTTTCCCAAAAGATGCCGAAGTTAATGGGGCGTCAGATTTAGAGTTCTCCAATTTGAAAGTCGGCATTGTTTTCGAAGAGAGCGATAAAGTCGCTGAAGTGGTGGTTTCCTATGTCGACACCGATGTCTCTAAACACAACAATAACGTTTCGTATATTCGTTATATCCTCAACACCTTTGATGAAAAATTCTATGGCAAATCCCGCATAAATGAGCTAGAGATCCATTATGAGAAGGAATCTCATGAGGGCGATGCCTTATCCATTTATCGGAAGCTTATCGATGGAAAATACTATTTTTGCATCAAGAATGGCCAAGAAGAAACCAACCGCGCTTACGTCACTTTCATCGATAGATAAAAGGATTACATACATTTTTTCAGTTTGTCTATAACGCAGTTTTTAATAAACTTTCCCTATATTCGTTATTTTTGGGAATTTTTGAGGCGGTTTGTAACATTGGGCCATTATTTGGAGGCAAATTTCAAAAGGCGGTTTGTTAAGTGGTATCTAAGCGGGTATAATTACATTATTACTTAACCATATGATCTCAAAATCCACACACATCCAAGACGCCAAAAAATTGCTTGGTCGTTTGCCGACGATCTATGCTCCGGTTCCGGAATATCTTTTTATTGCGACCGACAACGCTAGATGCGCCAAGGCCGACATTTTCGTCAAAGAAGGCGATCACGTCGATATCGGACAAGTCATCGGCATGCGTCACGCCGCTTTCTTTGATCAACCAATCCACGCTACATGTTCCGGCACTTTTGAAGGGTACGAAAATCATTATCACCGTTCAGGCAAAATGGTTAAATTCATGAAGCTTCATAACGACTTCAAAGAAACCAAATGTGAGACGATCAGAGAGAGAACCCAAGAGGAAATCGATAAGCTCACAAAGGACGATATCACTGAGATCCTGATGCAAAATGCCTCGGTTGGCTTAGGCGGATCTTCCTTCCCAACCCACGTTAAATTCCAAACCAAAGAGAAGATTAATACCATTTTATTAAATGGTATCGAATGCGAACCATACATCACAGCCGACCACCGTTTAATGCTCGAAGAAAGCCAAAAACTTATCGAAGGCATCAAGATTATCATGAAGGCTTTCGATTGCCACGACGCGAGAATCTGCGTCAAATCGAAATATCACGATATTCGTGAGGTTTATGGCGAATTATTAAAAAGATACGAAGGATCTGGCATCACTATTTGCCCAGTAAAGAATTACTATCCCCAGGGATGGGAAATTGCGATGATCAAAGAGGCTTTAGGAGTTAAGATTCCTTCTGGGCAGTTACCTGCTAAATATGGAATCATCGATTTCAATGTCTCAACAGTCGTCGGCATCTATCAAAGTGTTAAATACAACATGCCGGTCATCGAAAGAAACGTCTCTGTGACTGGCGATGGTATCAAATACCCATCTAACTTTACCGTCCGCGTCGGCACCCCAATCAAAGGTTTAATCGATATCTGCGGCGGCTATAAGAACGAAGACAGAGAGAAGGTCTTCATCCTTGGCGGCCCGATGATGGGCGCTTCCTTACCTAGCGATGATTGCATCATCACCAAAACCGTGACTTCCGTCATCGTTTTGAACCGAGAAAATTACCACGAAGAACCTTGCATCAGATGTGGTTCTTGCGTTTATTCTTGCCCGGTTGGCATTTCACCCGTTTTGATCATGAACGCGATGAAAGTCATCCCCGTTGATAGAGAAAGAGTTAAAGCTCTTGAGCCTTTGAAGTGCGTCGAATGTGGATTATGCACCTATTCCTGCACCTCGAAGATTAGAGTTACTGATTATGTGAGGAGGGCGAAAACAATCGCTAAGTTATGATAATAAATAAAGAAACCTCCCCACATATTCGCCGCAAAGACACACTGATGATGATGTTTATCGATGTGATTATTGCGCTTATGCCAGTAATCATCATGAGCATCGTCACTTTCCATTGGGCGGCCGTTAGAAACATCTATTTATCGATCGCGGTGATGATCGCTTGCGAACTGCTTTATCTACTTATTAGATACAAGAAAGAGGGATTTAAAGAACATTTCTCGGCCACATCGATTTTGGGTCCATGCATCTCTGGCGCGATCTATGGATTAATCACCCCAGCCTATTCGAATCCCGAATGGCTCATGTGGTTCATCATCCCCATCGGCGCCATCTTCGGCATGGTCATTGGAAAACTTGTTTTCGGCGGTACTGGACAAAACATCTTCAACCCCGCGGCGACTGGCATGGTTTTCACTAAGCTATGCTTTGGAAACAAGTTCGTTTATAAAGCCAATTGGTTCTCCCAAGCGATGGATGTAACCACTGGTGCCACTCAATTGGATGGCGGTTCATATTCCTTGTTCGATCTTATGATCGGAAGCGTGCCGGGCACGATTGGCGAAGTCTGCAAGATCGCGATTCTTATCGGAATGATATATTTGCTCGTCCGTAGGGCAGGGGATTTCCATGTTATCGTTTCTTATTTAGGCACCTTCATATTCCTATATTTCATTGCCGGATTCATCCTTAAAGCTGGCAATGTTATGGCGCCTGGATCAACTAAGCCATTCTCCATTTTAGTGGGCAAAAACGGCTTATCTTCCACTAGCGTGTCCGCATATGTGGCTCAGCAGCTGCTTAGTGGTGGCGTCTTATTCGCAGCCACTTATATGGTCACCGACCCAGTCACGATGCCAGTCAATAGACCTGGTAGAATTCTTTACGGAATTATCATCGGCGTCTCCAATGTCTTTATTAGATTGTTTGGCGCTCTTCCAGAAGGAACCGTCTTCTCAATCCTCATCGGCAACATGGTGGCGCCTGCTCTTGATTACTACAAATGGGCGACCAATAAATATTCTTGGAAAAACATCTTGGCGATGGCGTCAATTATTGTCGTCGCTGCCTTAATTATCGTCTGGGCTTTATGTGTGAGGGTCTTCAAATGAACGAAACAGTGAAGAAATATCTCAAAGTCGGCGGTATCCTAGGTTTGATTGCCGGCGCTAGTGCAGCAATCATCTGCACCTTGAATGTTTTCACCGAGCCGAAAATAAAAGAAAACGAATTCAACGCTCAGCAAGCAGCTTTGGCTAAGTTCTATCCTGATGCTAAAAAGTATTCTGAAGAGCTTTCTTTGAAAGATGCCAAAGCGACTTATGTCCTCTCTTACTGGAAGGCCTTTGATGCTGAAGATTTAGTCATTGGCAATGTCTATAAGACTTCCGGAAGAAACGCCTATGGGGCCATCACGATGTTAGTGGGGGTCTCCAAAGGGGAAATCGGAAAGATTGTTTTGGTCACCAATACCGAGACCTATGCCGATACCATCGTTGAAGAATATCTAGATCCATATAACAAAGGAGCTAGAAGTTTAGATGACACTAAATGCGGAGCGACTAAGGGGGCCGAGCTTATTCGCGCAATGGCAAAAGAGGCTCAATCCGTTGATGAAAGATTAAATTCGAAGGAGGGGCAATAATGAGTGATGAAATCGCGAGAAACCGTCATAAAGAATCCTTCTTGTCGGGTATAATCAAACAAAATCCGTTGTTTGTTGCCATCTTGGGCATGTGTCCGGCTTTGGCCGTCACCAAGACCTTCGAAGCCTCCTTTGGCATGGGCTTGCTATTCACCTTCGTTTTGGTTTGTAGCAACGTTATCGTCTCCTTATTGAGAAAAGTAGTCCCAGAAGAGATTGAGACTCCTGCTCACATCGTCATCATTGCAACCTTTGTTACTATCGTGAAGATGCTCACAAATGCCTTACTACCAGAACTCTATTCTTCCTTAGGCGTCTTCTTATCATTATTAGTCGTCAACTGCATCGTCTTAGGAAGATCAGAATCCTTCGCAAAGAAGAATACCGTTTTCGATTCTTTCCTTGACGGAGTCGGAAATGGCATTGGCTATACATTGGCAATCTCCATTATCGGTATTATCCGTGAGATTTTAGGAAAAGGGTCTTTGACTGTCGGAAAAATCTTCACCTTCATTTCTTATAACGGAAGCCCAATCACCATCCCAATCCTCAAGAACAGCGTCTTCGATGTTTCGATGGGCAAAATCTTCTCTAATCCAGCCGGTGGCTTTATCGTGATGGGCATCCTTTTAGCCATCATCGCCGCGGTTGTAAATTACAACAAAGCCAAGAAGAAGGCTGCTGCGAAATCCGCGGCAAAACCCGCTCCAAATACTAATTTAGGAGGTGCCAAGTAATGAATGCCACTGTCCCATTTATCGTCACTTTCTTATTAGCGATAGTGAACGCCACCTTAATGGATAACGTAGTTCTAATTAGGTTCTATGGCATCTGTTCTTTCGTTGGCGTTTCTAACAAAGTCAAGCCTGCTTTCTCGATGGGTGTCGCCGTCGCATTTGTCACTATCTTCGCTTCCTTAGTTTGTTGGCCTTTATATAACTTTGTCTTAGTTCCTGCCGGCATCCCGTTCATGGATACGGTTGTCTACATCCTAGTTATCGCCTCATTAGTCCAGCTTGTTGGCCTTGTCATCAAGAAGTATTCGCCCGCTCTATATAAGGCATTCGGCATTTATCTTCCTTTGATTACCACCAACTGCGCCGTTCTAGGCGTGGCCCAAGGCAATACCGACTCCGGATTGAGTTTTGGACTCAGCATGGCTCAGGCCATCGGTACCTCGGCCGGTTTCTTAATCATCATCTTCTTGATGGCATGCATCCGTTCTCGCTTAGATGCGATGAATGTTCCAAAGGCCTTTAAGGGCATTCCAATCGCCTTAATCGTCGCTGGCATCATGTCTATCGCCCTCATTGGCTTAGGAGGCATCGGAAGCTAATGCCCCAATTCGTTTATCTGATAATCGCAATTGTCGTAATCGTGGCTTTGGTCGCGATCTTCGTCATCTCCTTTATCGCCTATAGAAGAACCCCAGTCCCAAAGGGATGCGAGGATTTGGTGGCCAATAAGGAGAAGTGTGAGGGGTGCTTAATGAGCGAATGCCCATTAGCCCACGGAAGAGAGGAAGGTCATTAATATGGGATATCTATACATTCTTTATGGATTTTTGATCTTAGTCGCCATCGGCATCATCCTTGGCGTTGTTTTGGTTTTCGCCTCGAAGAAATTCAAAGTCGAAGAAGATCCTCGTATTGATGCGGTCGAAAAGATGCTTCCAGGCGCCAATTGCGGAGCTTGTGGATTCCCTGGATGCCGTGGTTTGGCGGAAGGACTCGTGTCCGGAGAAGTCAAAAAATGCTCAACCTGCAAAGTTGGCAAAAAAGATAAACACTTCGATTTAATTATTGAATATATGAAGGCTCATCCTGATAAAGATGGGAAAACAAATGTACCAACACTTTAAAAATAAGCGACTTTTGACGGGAATTTTTCTTCTTGGAGGGTTGCTTTTTTCTTGCTCTGCAAATAAGGTGACCCTCGATAATCTATATCCTGACGTCTTTTCTTCCTATTGTGAAGCCAGGGTTTGGAATGGGACCAATAACGATGATAAGACGATTTCTTCTCTTCTTCATGATATTCATAACGCCACGGATAGATACAACAAATCCAAAGATGAATATGCGAATGTCTATGATTTGAATAATTCTTCGGGGGAGGTCGAGATCTCTTCTTATTTATTTGATTTATTGAATAGAAGCGAGGAATTACGAGTTTCTACCGCGGGACTTTTTAATCATCTCGGCGGCAATTTATCCGATGCATGGAAGGCTTTTGTCCAAAGTAAAGGCGAGATGCCAACCGACTCAGAAATCGAGTATTACCTATCGGAGATGAACTCCTCAAGCATCTCATTAAGAGAAAGCGACGGCCATTTCTTCGCCCAAAAGAATGGTACCGCCTCGATTGATTTAGGCGGGATTGCCAAAGGCTATGCCGTCAGCAAGATAAGAGAATATTTTAAGTCTGCGTCGGTAACTTCATATTATGTGAACTGTGGCTTAAGTTCGATTATCTTAGGCGGAAAGAATGGCGATGGCGAATTCTCCGTAGGTTTCAATGATCTTAAGAATGGATTCGTTTCGATTAAAAATACCACCATCGGAACTTCGGGAGTCAGCGAGCAAAAACGAGTTGTTGATGGAGTCACTTATTCGCATATTGTCAATATGATAGATGGAAGCGCCTCCAATGATAAAATTTTCGCCAGCGTCTTTTGTGATGATGCCGTCTATGCAGATGCTGCGGCCACCTTCTTGATGAGCGTGCCTTTTAAAATGGCGAAACAATATGCTAGCGTTACTGATGCTGCCATAGTCATTTATGATGGCAAAGAAGTCTACGCCAAAGACATAACGGTTTTATATCACTAAAATGAAAGCCTTCTTTAAGAAATATTTATGGGACTTTATCGTACTCGCTTTGGTGGGTGTGGCTTCTTTAAGTGTGGTCCTATTTATGGTCTTAAAGCCTAAAACTGCGGGGGTTTCAGCGGGGATTTTTCGCCAAGCGACCTTAGTTATGAATGTCGATTTGACTAAGGAAGCGGAAGAAAGAACCATTTCGGTAGAAGGCACACATTCGCCAATGGAGATAACGGTAAAAAAGGGAGCGATAAGAATTTCTCATTCCGATTGCCCAAGCCACTATTGCGTCGACCAAGGTTGGATCAGCAATGCCGGCGAAAGAGTCGACTGCGTCTATAATGGCGTCTATATCCTGATCTATGGCCAAGGGAAGGAAGATTTTAAGATATGAAGAAGTGGAATGTTTTCAAAATCTCCTTCATGGCTATTCTCCTTGCTATGACGATTGGGCTCGGCTATGCCGAGAGTTTTATCCCTTCGTTTTGGATTCCTGGCATCAAACCTGGTTTTGTCAACATCATTATTTTGGTGGTTCTTGTCGAATTCGGCTGGTTTGAAGCATTGATCATCGATTTAGGAAAGGTTTTCTTGGTCTCTTTATTAAGGGGCTCACTATTCCAAATGGGTTTCTTCATGTCCTTAAGCGGAAGCATGCTTTCGTTACTGGTGATGGTCTTGCTTTACTATTTTGTTAAGAAGCTCCATTTATTTAGTATCTCCGCGGTCGGGGCGGTATTTCACTCCCTGGGTCAGATTTTAGTTGCTGTGATTTATATGGAGACGGCCGGGGTCTTCTATTATCTCCCATTCCTCGTTTTAATATCGATTTGCACGGGAATTTTGATGGGATTAGCCTCTCAGAAGATCATTTCAACTCAAGTGATTGAGAAGTTAAAACGTAAGCACGGCCTTGTTAATGAATGATTAATCTTTGATTAAGACTTACTTAAAGTTTAGTTAAAAAGAGACAAATTACATTGGAATTGTTTCTGAAAGATACTAATATGAAGAACCCACCCAATCCGTGGGCTCTTCAATCATTGAATATTATTCCAAGGGAGTCGATTATGAAAAACTTGAACCTCTTAGCCCTGAACGCCTTATGCTTAGTTGCCCTTTCTTCATGCGGCATAAGCTCCGGGACAAGCTCTTCTTCGACTTCAGAATTATCCGCTGATTCTAGTTCTACATCGATAGAGTCTCAGATTGAAAGTTCTAGTGAAGAATCTTCCTCTTCTATCGTCAATAAAGGCTATACGGTCTATGAGTCAAGCGGAGACCGCCTTGGCATTAATCGAAGCGCTAACGTCTTCTTTGGTGAGCCTTGCTTAGATACGATCGGAACCAAGAAATTACTAATCATTCCCTTTGCCACGAAAGACGCGAATGCCTTCACTAATTCTGAGCTTTCCATCATTGAGAAGGCTTATAATGGCTCCCCTTCCGATACTGGCTGGGAATCCCTTGCCTCTTATTATGAAGCCTCTTCCTATGGAAAACTTCATTTGGAAGCGACGGTCGCCTCTCCTTTCACCAGCACGATGACCACCGATCAGATGGCCAATAAATACGATGGTGGTACCTGGAGTTTAGAAGATTATCTTTCCGAAGTGGTGGAGTCCTATGCGGACGAAATCGACCTGACCCAATTTGATTTGGATAAGGATGGCTTTATCGATGGAGTCCAATTCGTCTACAAGAATAATGGAGATTCCTCGGCCGACGGAGATTCCGATCTATGGTGGAATTCCACTTATTCTTCCTATGGTGAAGGCAATGTTTCCTCCCCGGCTATGGGCGTGTATTTTTGGAGTATGCTGAGCCTCATCAAAACCGGCTTCTACACCCCGAACATCGACACCCACACCTTAGTCCATGAATCGGGCCACATGATGGGCTTAGACGATTATTATTCTTATAAAGACACGACTGATGGTGGTCCTGCCGGATGCGTCGATATGATGGATTGGAATGTTGGTGACCATAATGCCTCTTCCAAACTTTTGCTTGGTTGGGTCAATCCCTTTGTCCCCGATGGAAGCGAAGATGAATTCGTCATCACCCTTAATGATTTCGAATCAAGCGGAGACTGCTTGATGCTCGTCAATCCCGATAGTTGGAATGGCACGATGTATGATGAATACTTCATGGCCGAATATTACACTCCAACCGGACTTAATGAGAAAGACGCCCTCGAAGGATATGAAGAATGGGCGGGGTATGGTAACGATGATGGTCATATCTATAACACTTCAGGCATCAAACTCTTCCATGTCGATAACCGTTTGGGCGGTCTTAATTGGAGCAAAAGAAAAGAAGACTATGTCCTTAAGGATTTCGTCGATTCCTTCGACGAATCTGGCTATGACGTCATAAGCATCGTCGGCAGCAATAGCTCCGAATATACCTATAGTGGCTATAACCGTCTAGAAATCATCCCTGCCAGCGGGACCAATTATTTCAAAGAAAACAAGAATTACTCCAGCCATTATGGAGAGAACAAAGTATTGTTTGGTTTGAACTCTGAATGCGGAGGTGACACCTTCAACGCATCTATCGCTAGAAGTGTCCTAGAAAACGGGACAAAGATGAATGATGGCTCCTCCATCCCCTATTCTTTCACCGTTACTTCCCAAGAGGAAACTTCCATTACTTTAAAAGTCGTTAAGTTATCATAAGCGTTACACTTTCCTAACTCATCGTTATTCGATAAAATTAGATAAAGAAATAACGGAGGAAAAGCATGAAGAAATACGTTTGCACCGTCTGTGGCCACGTCTATGACCCAGAGGTTGGTGATCCCGATTCTGGCATCGCCCCAGGCACCGCATTTGAAGACATCCCCGCTGATTGGGTTTGCCCAGTCTGTGGCGTCGACAAGAGCATGTTCGAGCCCCTTGACTAATTAGTCGTTGAAAGGTCTTAGAAATAAGGCCTTTTTCCTTTCTCTTTGACATAAAAATTCTAATCCAGGCAGGATTTGCCAGGAAAATCGATATAAGACCCTATTAATAGACAGGTTA
>JAIKYF010000086.1 GCA_024683495.1 Bacilli bacterium | reverse complement strand
TTGCTTAAATCCGCCCCGACGGCGATTTTCGTCTTTGTTTTTCTTTTATACGTGGGAGGCACCAAAGCCCCGATTTATATCGTCATCATCCTCTCTTTCCCGATTCTTTATGAGGCGGTCATCGGGGGATTCAACAATATCTCCCCGGATATCTTAAAGGCCATCAAGGTCGACCGGGGCGGGGTGATCTATCCTCTTATTCATGTGAAGATTCCTCTAGCGATGCCCTATATCTTGGTGGGCATCGCCTCAAGCTTCGCCTTATCCTTGAAGACCGAGATCATGGCGGAGGTGATCGCCGGGTCGACTTCCCCTGGCTTAGGGAATCTCATCAGGATCTATCGGGAGAGCGATCCTAGCGATTTAGCCCCCATCTTCGCGATTGCCTTAATGGCGATCGCCGTCATCCTCATCTTTGATTTAATCTCTTATTTATTGAAGAGCAAACTCATCAAAGATGAATGAAAAAGACTCGAATGAATCGAGCCTTTTTTTGTTAAGTGAAGGTTAGACCGCCAATTTGAAGTCGAGGTCGTAAGCCACTTCCCCATTATCGGCGATGAAGGCGGTGATCGTCATCTCGACAGCCTGAGAAGGAATGATATTCACCCCGTTATTGTAGATCTCGAAGCCCTCGAAGCTATGGGTCCCGCTCAAATCGTTGATGAGGGTGCCGTTGATGTAGGTATTGACCACTTTGTCGGAACAGATGAAGGTCTCCAAGGTTTCTTCGTAGCGGTCGAGGACTTTGAGATTGTAATTGGCGTTGACGGCATATTCGTTCGCGGGCAGGAGATTGATCTTCGCATAGCTGCCGTTGGGGTATTGGGTGAGCGTGCTAGGTGGGGTAAGAGAATATTGGTAGGCGCCCCCTAGCGTGTTGTTATGGACATAGGGCTTAAGCTCAGAATAGTAATTTCTTGGGAAGGAAGCGAGTAGCTTAGCGACGTCGGTGGACTCTTTTTTGTCCCCATAGGAGATTTCGATATTGTCCCTTAAAAGGTCATAAGTGATGAAAGAATCGATAAGATAGCCGTCTTCATCGATATTTTTGGCTTTGATGGCATAGTTTCTCATGCTTTGGAGGCGGGGGGCGGATTTGCTTCCGAGATCAAAGAGTTGATGCATCAGCTTTTTCTCGAGCCCTTTGCAAGCCTGCCCTTTCTCGTCATAGGCATCGATGCGGGTGGTCGATTCCGAATAATGGACCATATAGAGATGGTCGTCATTATCGGTCCCGGTGATGGTCGAGCCGAATGAGTCAAAATCCGCCATGACATATTCCCAGGCGTAGTCGACCGCTCGAGGATCGGTCACGGTGATTTCGCTTACGTTGCAAGCCTCTCCCTTATCGAGGCCCTTATGAGGGAACTCGATGGCGGTCTTGGTGTATAATAATTGCTTTTTGTCCCCGATAAGGAATTCCAAGACCCCTTTGACTTCTTCGCTGACCCCTAGGGCATTGCCGGAATTGGCCGTGTATTTCTGGTTTGCTTCCATCTTGGCGTAGCGGTCGCTTTCGATCGTCACGTTATATTCTTCGCTATAAATGGCGGTTTCTCCTTCGCTCGACGTGATTGTCTCCTTATATTTGGAGCGTTTGATCCCATTGGCGCCCTTAAGATTATCGCTAGCGGTGGCGAATAGGCTTTCGATTTCGGAGGAGCTTAAGACGTTGACGATATCGACGCGGCCGATTTCGCTTTCCCACTTGGTTTTCTTGGCCACTCCCTGAGTTGTGCAAGAGGCTAATCCTAGCAAAAGGAAAGCTGGCAATAAAAGATTGATTTTCTTCATGGTTAATCCCCTTTTTTCTTATTTTAGCATTTTCCAATTTCCTAAGACAATATCCATCGCTACGTCTTGCTGAGTTTTTAAGGGGAGAAAAAAGACCCGAACGAATCGGATCTTTTATGATGCAGGGTTATTATTCGAAGATCTCGGTGATGATCTTGCCAATCATGGAGGGATCTTTCTTTAAGGAGAAGTTTTCTAAGATCGTGGCCCCGATGTCGGCGAAGCTTTCTCTTTCTTCAAGGTATCTGCCCTTCTCTAAAGATGGGGAATAGATGAGGAGAGGGACTTTCTCTCTCGTGTGGTCGGTTCCATGGAAGGTTGGGTCATTGCCATGGTCGGCGGTGATCATGAGAAGATCGTCTTCTCTCATTAAAGGCAGCATCTCCGCGAGCTTTTGGTCGAATTCCTCTAAGGCTCTGGCGTAGCCAACCGGGTTACGGCGATGGCCATATTCGGAGTCGAATTCCACGAGATTGACGAAGCACATCCCTTCCCAATCATCGTTTTTGACTTGCTCGATGGTCTTATCCATCCCGTCGATATTGGAGACGGTGTGGACGGTTTTGGTGATGCCGGCCGCGTTGAAGATGTCGTTGATTTTGCCAACCGCGGAAGTCATATAGCCCTTGTCTTTGAGGATATCCATGGCTTGGATGCCCGTTGGGGAGACCGTATAGTCATGGCGGTTGGGGGTTCTTTTGAAGTTGTCTTTGTTATCGCCGACGTAAGGTCTAGCGATGACGCGGCCCACCATCCATTCCGGACGCATGCAGAGTTCGCGGGCGATCTCGCAGCATCTATAGAGCTCATCGAGCCCAGTGACTTCCTCGTGGGCGGCGATTTGGAGGACCGAATCGGCGGAAGTATAGACGATGAGGGAATTATCTCTCATCTGCTCCTCGCCTAAGACCTTGAGGATCTCGGTGCCGGAACTGGAGTAATTGCCGATGATTTTGTGGCCGGTTCTCTTCTCTAATTCATCGATCAATTCTTTGGGGAAGCCCGTATCGGTGAAGGTTTGGAAGGGTTTGGTGGTCAAAATGCCCATCATCTCCCAGTGGCCGGTCATCGTATCTTTGCCATTGCTTAATTCCCTTAATCTCATCGAATAGGCATGGGGATGGTCTTTGACGACTTTGACCCCTTCCACCTCATCGAGCTCGCCAACGCCGAAGCTTTCCATCACGGGGACTTTGATTCCCCCGACGGAAGCGGCCGCGTGGGCCCAGGTGTTGCTGCCCACATCGCCGAATAAGGCGGCATCAGGCTCTTCGCCCACCCCGGCGGAGTCGGCGACGATTAAGAAAATTCGTCTGAATTTCTTGTTTTTCATATCTATCTCCTGTTAGTTAATCATTACTAACTATATATAATACTTCATTTCTTCTTCATTAACAAATCATAAGCGGAGATGACCCGCTTGCTTGAGACATGTGTATAGATTTGAGTGGTCGAGATGTTGGCGTGGCCAAGCATTTCCTGGACCATCCTTAAATCCGCGCCTTCCTCCAAAAGATGGGTGGCGAAGCTATGGCGGAGGGAATGGGGCGAGATGGCGGTGTCGACTCCGGCGGAAGCGGCATATTCTTTGAGCTTTTTGAAGAAATAGACCCTCGTGATGGGTTTTCCCATCTTATTTAAGAAGATATAAGGGGATTTCCTTCCGGGATTTCTTTTCCTAGGCCCATTGACGTAGTTAGAGAGATATTCGAGGGCGAAGTCGCTTGTGGGGACGCTTCTTTGCTTGTTGCCCTTGCCATAGATCGTCAATAAACCCGTGGTGAAATCGACGTTTTTGAACTTAAGGGAGCATAATTCGGAGACGCGGAGGCCCGAGGCATACATGATTTCTAGCATCGCCCGGTCTCTAA
>JAIKYF010000053.1 GCA_024683495.1 Bacilli bacterium | reverse complement strand
TAGAATTCCCGTCATAGATCATGACGTCGCCTCCAGCAACGTTCATGTCATAGGTGACATTGATGACGTAGGTAGTGCCAGCTTCTCCAGAAGGAACTCCGAAGTTGACCTGAACGACCCACTTATCAGCGCCCCAACCAGCGAATGAGACGGTGAGGGAACCATCATCAGAGTGGCTCATATTGCCATCTGGGATGACCCAGCCAGTGTCACCGGTATTCATGAAGGTGGCCTTTGGGCTGATTTGGGTCTTGGCGTATAAGTCGGTGTCTGCGACGATGGCTTCTCCGGTGTAGAGAGTGCTCAAATCTTCATCGACATATAAACCAACTAAGGTGTGGCCATAAGATGGGACGAAATCGACAGGCATTTCGAAGGCGTTTCCTTCGAGAACTTCGGTGCTGAGTAGAGTGACGCCATTTTCGATGATGTTAACGGTGTATTTGGTGGCTTCGGATTCTGGGATATAGACTGGGAAATAGAGGACATCGCCAGTGATGGTGCCATCGAAGCGGTTGCCATCATCGTCATACCATCCAGAGAAGACAAATCCTTCGGCGGGAGCTGGGGCTTCTGGAGCGGTGACGGTGAAGCCATCACGGACCATGATGTTCTTAACAATCTCATTTTCAACGGTGAAGGTGACGCTATGATAGGTATTGACCATATCGGTGATGGATGGGGCGCTGAAGACTAATTTGCTTCCGCCAAGCTTAGCACCGGAAGGTTCGCCTAATTGAACGGATAAAGTCGCACCGGCACCTTGGGTCATCTCAAAAGCGAGCAAATTATCGCCAGCGACCAAATCGTAGACGGTATTGTTGACTCTAAGGACGCCAGCGGCATCGGAATTAACGTTCCAAACGACATCATAGACATCGTTGGCAACGGCGTATGGGAGGGTGTAGAACATCTGGATGGCATACCATTGTCCCGAAGAAGCGTTGCTGTAATTGAGGACGAAATCGCCGGCTTCATAAACGGCACTGCTAACGACTCCGCCTTCGCCAGCCCAATACATCATCTTGCCACGGTTGGAGACAGAATCGCCTTCTCCGCCGAAACCAAAGGTCTTATCGGTGTAGAAGACTTCGAATCCGGTATCTTCTTCGGAGGATTCTTCAGAAGTTTCTTCGGAGGTGACGACTTCAGAAGTTTCTTCAGAGGTTTCTTCGGAGGTGACGACTTCAGAAGTTTCTTCGGAAGTGACGACTTCAGAGCTCACGACGACGCTGGAAGAGCTTTCTTCCGCGGCAGAAGAAGATTCCGCAGATTGAACGGAAGAAACGGTTGGGGTTGGGTTGTTTCCGCATCCAGCTAAGACTAACGCTGTAGCAGAGAGGACGAACAACAAGGGTTTTTTGTTTTGCATAATGCAATCCTTTCTAAATATTTATTGAGTAAATCAATAACTAACCTTTAAGTCCACCGACGGAGGTATTCTCCATGATGGTTTTTGAGAATAAGACGAAGACCAAGATGATTGGTAAGAGGGTCAAGATGATGGTCGCAAAGAACATTGGGTAGTCCGCTCTAGTCGCTAACATCGTCTGCTGCATGTAGTAGATACCAACGGCAATGGTCGGCTGTTTGCTTAGATAAATAGATGGGGTGATATAGTCATTCCACAAACCGATGAGGGTTAAGATGGTGACCGCGGTAATCGGGCCTTTCGCCATCGGAAGGATGACTTGGCCGAAGATTCTAAAGTCGCTCGCCCCATCGATCTTGGCTGCCTCGACATAAGTCCAGGAGAGATTCTTGAAGAAGGAATATAGAAGCAAGAAGTTCGTCCCAAATCCTCCAGAATACAAGAAGATACAGCCGATGACCTTATCGTTAAGTCCCATAGCCTTCATTAATTGGATCTGAGAAGGAAGGGCGCCGACGATAGGAACGATGATGGAGAAGATAACGACACCGAATATGACGCTTCTGCCGGGGAATTTGTATTTGGCGACGACATAGGCGGCGCAAGAAGAGGTGAAGACCGTGACCAAGGTACCAAAGCCAGCGACGATGACTGACATCCCCATCATCTGGAAGATGTTGAAGTTCGAGGTGGCCCTATTGGAGAAAGTGAAGGCCTTGATGAAGGAATCGAAGGTGAAGTTCTGAGGCCAACACATCGCATCGCGGGCGAAGTCGGCCTTGGTTTTGAAGGCATTCATCAAGATCCATAAGAATGGGAAGATGAAGCTGGCGGCGAAGATGGCGAAGATAATGAAGACGACGATGAAGACGGCTTTCTCAACGCCATGTCTCTTATAGAGAGTATCGTGTTTGCGTTCGTACTCACTTTGGGCGTTGGCCTCGTGCTTGTTGCGGAAGAATTTGGCGATCGCGTACTTTAATTTCGTAAACATACTAGAACCCCACATCCTTGAAGCACTTGTTCATGCCCCATCTTGTCGCCACGATAATCGGCGCACCGATAATCGAGCAGAATAAGCCTAAGGTGGCCGGCTCTTGCAAACCAGATCCGGTCGAGGCCTGATAAATATGTAAGCCAATGGTCATCGTGTCGTATTGGCCGCTGACTAAGAAGAACGGCTGGAAGGTGACATTGAAGACGCTCATCATGCCGAAGATGAATAAGGTCGTGATGGTTGGCCAGGTAAGAGGAATGATGATCTTAAAGAATTCCTTAACCGGAGAAACGCCATCCATCTTGCAGGATTCGAGGATATCACGAGGAATTCTCGACATTCCGGCGGTCAATAAGATGACATCGTATCCAATGCCCGCCCAGATGCAGAAGATCCAGACGGCCCATTTGGCGTTATCGCCAATAAAGATATTGCTTAGCCATTCGGTAGCATCGACCCCGAACCATCCAAGGAACCCTCCGACTAAGCCGTTCGGCCCTAATGATAAGGAATAAACCATCGTCAGGATAAATAAAGGAAGAATGCTTGGAAGGAAGAAGATGACCTTGAAGAAACCATTCGCCAAAATCTTCTTGAAGACGAAATACGAGAAGAGCATGGAAATCGGTAACGTAATCAAGCATGAGATAATGAAATAGACAAGTGAAGCCTTGAACATGCTTTGGGTCGTTTCCGAATTGATAATCGAATTGATCAAGGTCGAATAGTTATAGAAGAGGGTCTCGAAGAAGCCTTTTCCTTGCAAGGCGGTGCTTTGGAAAACCCAGACCAACTCACCCGATTCATAAGTCTTGAAGGTCAAGAAGATCGAGTTGATGTTGACCCCGAACCACATGATGAGGAATTGGGCGACTGGGTATAAAAGCATGAGGAAAACGAAGAGGTTGGTCTTCCAATGGGAGACTTTCTTCCCCTTCTTTTTCTTCGGAGTTTCCTCCTTTGCAATAATTGGTTCAACGTAAGTTGTCATGGTTTTGCACGGGATTTTTTGTTTATTGGTTTATAAATTAATCGCTTAAGTTGGAGTTGCTAAGCCAGGTTGGCCAGTTCTGTTTGGCGATCTTATAGACTTCAGCGCCGACGGTCGCGCCGCTATTCTCGCTTGGCTTAGAGCAAGCTTCTTGGTAATAATAAACGTTATTTGGCCAAGGCATAACGCAGTTGACGGTACGATAGGTGATTGGGTTGGTGGAGCTTAAGCCGAAGCATTCGCTGCTGAGCTTCTCGTGAACGGATTTGGTGAAGGTGTCTTTCGCTTCAAGTTCTGATAAATCAACATTGCTATAATCGAAAGCGAGGAAGGCGCCATTGGAATCTTCGACGAAGGTCCGGCAGGCTTCGGCGGTAGCCATGAAGTTAAGGAACTTCTTGGCGTTCTCGATTTGGCTGGACTTAGCAGGAACAATCATGGAATCGCCATATCCGACCATGTAGTTGCAATCAGGAGCGGTCGCAGTAGCCTTTGGAGTTGGCATCATCGCGATATCAAAAGCCAAAGTCTCATCATCGGCGATTTGGGATAATTCGTATTTGCCCCATTGAGCATAAGGAATCATCGCGGCTTTGCCATTGACGAAGGCCGATTGAGCGCTTCCTAAGGTCGCGGCATAAGAGCTCTTGATGGAATTATTGGAATTGTTAGCGATTAAATCCCACCACATATCATAGGCTTGGATGAATTCCTTATAGTAGCTGTCGGGGTTATACATTTCATAGCCATCGGCATATTTGCCAGTTGGGCCAAGATATTTGGTGACGGTTTCGACTTTTTCTTTTCCGGCGAGTTGGTACCACCACTCAAAGACTGGATAATCCCAATAATATTGACGATCCTTTCCAGACCAAGCGAATGGGACGACGGTCTCACGGCTTCCTTCGACTTCAACTTCAGCGTCGAGAATGGTTTGGCAAAGGGTCTTCAATTCATCATAGGTCTTAGGAACTTCCCAACCATTCTCTTCGAACATATCCATGTTATAGATAAGTCCGCCAGCGCCTTGGGTGTAGCAAACCTTATAATAATGTTCTTCGGTATCGCCTTTGCCGGTGATTTTGGAGATGGAACGAGCTTCATCGGATAAACGATCGGCGAAAGTGCCCTCGAATCCTTCGACTTTAGAGGTATATAAATCATCGAGATTGGCTAACCAGCCAGAAGCGGCATAGCTTTGCCAATTGATGCCATGGGACATATAAATGTCATAGTCCCCGCCATTCTTCAAAGCACTTTCGATACGGTCGAGAATCGAGGTATCGACATCGCAATGCACAGGGATGCCAGTGGCTTCGGTGAATTTCTTGGAAACATCTTCAATCCATTTGTTTCCATATCCACCATCGTAAACGCAGATCCAGAGTTCTTGTTCTCCGGATTTTCCGCTATTTCCTCCGCCACCTCCACAAGAGGCGAGCATGCCCAAAACTGCGACTCCACTAAGAATGACTAAATTGGTTTTTTTCATAAGGGACCTCCACTTTAAGAAACCGATTTCCTAACTCAAATTATAAGCGACTATTTTTCATGTGGCAACGAAAAAAGTAAGCGCTTTCAAATATTTTACTTTTAAGAGTTGCAAAATTCAGCATTTAACGATATATTTTTGCTAGGAAATCGGTTTCTTTTTGAAATCATTTGTGAGGTAATAACCATGCTGAAAAAAGGAAAACATTTGATTGTTGGCTTGTTAATGACACTTTCACTCGCTTCGTGCGGAGGCGCTGGCTCGGGCGGAAACTCTTCCGGAGGCAAGTCCGTCACCAGCGAAAAAACCTTTGATGGCACTGCCTACTATGATTCAGTAGAAAGTCGCGTCAAATTTAATTCCGACAACGAAAATAACATCAACGAAACCTTCGCGGGCGGCAAAATGAGCGATACATATTGGTCCACTTTGGAAGGCGTTTGGCAGAATGATTCCGCCTCCTACCCTCATAATGGAATGATGAATCACAATCTTGCCTACGTCCAAGATGGTGACAATACCTTATTATCTTTTAAAGGAAGAGGCGTCCATAATAGGGAAAGCGATACCGTTTATAGAAATGGATATTATCTGCCTGAAGGTGCCTGCATTATCTCCAATAAGCATTTGGGGCCTGGCAGATTCGAAATCGATATGGCAGCTATGCC
Source organism: Bacilli bacterium (assembly GCA_024683495.1). Classification (GTDB taxonomy): domain Bacteria; phylum Bacillota_I; class Bacilli_A; order RFN20; family CAG-826; genus UBA4951. Next base: position 4,410 of record JAIKYF010000053.1, on the reverse strand, counting down.
ACGCGAAGGTGGCGTAAGCGCCATGTGGACTTACTGCACCACCACAGGCAGTGAGGCCACTTCGCAAAACGAAATCGATATCGAAATCGGCGGAAACACCACCGAAACCTATATGCGTGAATGGTGCACTTCCTGGACCAAACACACAAGCAAAGCGACCGAAAACGTCGATGTCTCTAGAATCTGCTATCTTAACGATGGCAAAATCCATAAATACACCTTCGACTGGTATACAGACTATCCTGGACTTAACGATAGACGCGTCGACTGGTTCATCGATGGAATCTATATCGCCTCCATCAAGGGCGAGGAAGTTCCTGAGCACGAGATGCCTCTATGGATTGGCTTATGGTTCCCCAACTGGTCTTCTTGCGCATCCTTTGAAGAAGATTACATGCTTGTGGATGGCATCCGTTATACCGCCTTCGATGATAGCCAATATTATGAAGGCTGCCGTTCAAATCCCGGATATACCAAGCAAATCCCCTCTAAAGCCGGTATTAAAACCATCGATATCTCTGAGACTGAGGTCAATAAAGTCTCCAATGGCGATTGCGATAGCCTTGACGTTTGCCTTCAGGATTCTTCCTATTTTGGATGGATCGAAGACAATGCCTCCGCTGGTGAACTTACTCTAGAAGATGGCGAAGATGGAAAATGCTTCAACCTCGTCGCCGGTGAGGAAAAAGGAGAATATCTAGTTCAAACAATCTCCAATGCCTATGAAGGATATAAATATAATCTTTCATTCGATGGAAAGCTTCTTTCTGGCGAGGCCGAAGCCGTAGTCGAAATCCACTACTCCACCATCAAGGGAAAATCCCTGTCGAAGGAAACCATCAAAATCAATCTTGATTCAACCGACTGGAAAACCTATGAAAAAGCTTTGGTCGTCCCAGAGACCGCCGGAAATTTAAGAATCGATTTAGTCGTCGATAAAGGAACGGCTCAATTCGATAATGTCTCTCTAGTCTATCAAGGTTGCTAAATATCCCTCTCAAAAGCCGCATATTTTTAGAAAAAGCCCTTCAGTCAAGTAAACTGGAGGGCTTTGCTTTTGCGTTTAGTTCTTACTTTCTTGGGACGGCGGTTGATTCACCGATGATTAAGGAACCACGGACTTCCATCACTTCTGGAGCGTGATTCTTTTTCTCCATTGAGGCAATTAAGGATTTCGCGAGCATTTGGGCAATCACGAAAGTGTCCTGCCTAACGGTGGTCAAATGAGGGGTCACAAGCTGAGAGATGGAAATTCCATCGAATCCGGTGATGGAAATGTCTTTCGGACAGTTGTAGCCGGCCGCTTGAATCGCTTTTAATCCACCAAGCGCCGCCACATCGTCTGGGAACATAATCGCAGTCGGGACGTTGACTCGATGGAGGATGTTGCTGGTGATGTTGGCAATGGATTGCTCATCCATATAACGGGATTCCTCTAACATTCTTTCATCAAAGGGGATTCCTGCTTCCGCTAAAGCGTCCTTGAAGGCTTGAATACGAATCGCGGTGACGCGGTTCTCTTCACCGTGGACGAAGACGATATTCTTATGGCCAAGCTTAATCAAATGATTGGTCAAAATCTTCATTTGGTTATAGTTGTCGCTGGTGACGCCGGTCATCTTTTCGCCAAGATAGTCGAAACCGACCTTAGGAATGTTGGAATTAATGACTTCTTTAAGTTCATCGCTTTCCATGTCTCCAAACATCAAGACCCCTGCCACATCACGGGAGATGCAGTTTTGAAGGAAAGAGCCATCTTTGCCAGCGACGGATTTAGCAACGAAGAGCAAATCATAGTTATTGGCATTCATGATGCTCTGGAATTGATCGAGGATATCGATGAATAGATGATGCTTGAATGGGGAGATGTTGACACCCAAAAATGCCAAGATGCCGACATTTCTAGAAGAACCTTTAGAAAGAGATTTCGCGCTGACGTTAGGGATATAATTCATCTCCTCCATCGCCTTGAGAATCTTCTTCTTGGTCTCATCTGGGATCGTCCCGTAATTATTGATAACCTTGCTAACCGTGGAGGGTGAGACTCCACATTTTTTAGCGATATCATAGATAGTAACCATAGGAAACCTCCTGTAATTTCAGTATTAATTTATCAAATTATAAGTATTATCTCAATATAATTAGGAAATCGGTTGACCATTAGAGATAATCGAAACAAATTCTTACAAAATGTCCAAGAATTTTAGATATATAGGAAACCAAGGAAACAATTCCTTATGTATCAATTGTCAAATTTGTCGAAAGGCAAGCTCTCCTCTTTTTTAATTTCCTTCCTTAAGCCTTTCCTATAAATGGATTGGAAGGCATTCTTATTGATGCTCTTATCGAATAGATAATATGAATATTCGGTGAAGACTAAACCCATGAAGCCCATATAGAAGACAGCCATGATCGCGATAGAGATATAAGTCGCGACATTGAACGGCACGAATTCATAAACTAGGAATGGCAAGAAAGTAACTATGAACATCGGGATGTTGGTCAAAATGGCCCCGAAGATGAACCTTATCCCATTCCAGAAGAACTTCATAACCGAATCCTTATAGATGATGGCTTGGGTCTGTGCGAAGAACAAAGCCAAGAGGAAAATGAAGAAGGCGGCATACGACAAACCTTCAAAAACCCCTAGCAAAACCGCATCGAATCCACTTCCGAACGTCAACGCGCAGATATCAACTCGCAAAACCGCATAAAGAAGTCCGATGATGAAATAGATACCTAAGAACTGTTTGGCGTTATTCTTCAATCCTTCAAAGAAATCGCCTGGCAAAGTGGCCCCTTCTCCAAAAACCATCTTCTTAAAGTAATTGAAGAGGCCTCCCATCCCTAAACCCGCGATCATTAGAAGTATCGCGTTGATCCCATATTCCAAGGCTACCATTGGAACGTTATCGACCTTGAATAGTTCGGTTTGGTATGAGCAGAAGATAATCCAAAAGATGGATGGCAAATAAAACAAGGTAGTTAACAAGGATACTCCGACGATATCGAAAAATCTAAATCTAAGGCAATCGCCTAGAAGCTGCCAACGGTTTTCGGGAAGGTTATTCTCTTGGCCTATTCTTTTGGGTTTTTGTTTCTTCTTCTCTTTTTCCATTATGCGAAAACCTCTAAGAAATATGATAAAGCCGTCACGGCATTGGATGTTTTGGAGTTGGTGTTGTATTTACCGAAATTCACCGTCTTGGCATTTAACATCAAATACCAGGAATAAGCGGTTTGACCTTCTTTTTCGAAGGTGATCAAATCATCGAAATGATAAGCGCTATTATAGGTTTTATCATCTTTATCATAGATTTTTAATGCATAGTCAGCTTCCCCTACTGCGTAATAAGCAAAGCTAGAATCCATTATCACCTCGTCTTTGATCGTTGAGGTAAATGGGAGGTAGTTATTCATGATTTTCGTGGTCTTATAATCTTTGGACATGTCGCTTAAATCTTTATCGTTTACGACAATGAAATCGCTGATGGTCCCAAATGCATCATAGTAATCGCCGATATTCCTGTCATTTGGTTGATAGTCATAAAGATTAACTTCTAAAACGCCATCTGGCTCTAACTTCTTTCTTAAGTCCGCTTCAAAGGAGTGTTCTTTAAGGCCATAGGATTCGATGAAGAAATTGATTCTCTCGAAATCCTTAATTTGATTGATTAAAGAAATCGAATAAGCCCAGGCGAAGACAGAGATGCCAATCAAAAGAACGATCAGCCAACCCCAACTGACGAAAAAATCACGGATGTCTCTCTTGTTTGGTCTAATTTTCATTGTTGGACCTCACCGCGACAATCACGTCATCATAAGTTTCGATGATATAAGTCTCCCCTTCTTCTAGATGGAGACCGCTAGATTGTTCATAAGAACAAACAACATTTCTTTCATCATCTACTTCGATACCTCTAATTTGGTAGGTTTTGAAGCCTCTAAAAGTAATAATTTCCGTGCAAATCGCCTCTATTTTTACTTTTTTGACTTCTCTAGTGTGTGATAAAGCTTGATAAGAAAACTTCCCATACGCCCTTAAGGGCAAAAACATCTTTGTAAGGATATAGGCATCGATTATCAATAGAATCGAGGAGACGCTTGCACCACCCACGATCCAGAATAATTGAGTAGAGCGATTCTGAAGCAATAACCCCATCGTCAGAAGCCCTGCCACCAAGACCAAAATGACGACCATCAAAACAAGAAGAAGGCGTTTCTTCTTATTGAGTAATTCAATTTCGTGAAGGCTGATTAATTCGGTGTTCATTTTTGCTTATATCACTAATTAAGGGCATTGATATTTTATCGATATCCACCATCCATTTAAAATAATTGTTTTCTTTTAAGAAAAGCCCGAAGACAGTTAATCGACTTCGGGCTTGATAATCATTCTATTGAAGATTA
>JAIKYF010000036.1 GCA_024683495.1 Bacilli bacterium | reverse complement strand
CGCCAAGTTGTTGCTTTTCTGGAAGCAAATCCACCAAACGATGCATAGAGTCAATATCAGTTGGATTTATTTCAAGAATTTCATTTAGAATACGCCTTTTCTCACTTTTAGTTGTGGCTGAATCATATTTATTATATAGATTTTCTAATTTTTCTTGTCTTGCATCATCAAACATATCAAATACCTCTTTATTTAATTCTATAAATTTTAGTGGTACTGAACTACAAAATTCTTATAAGAATAAAAATCCCTAACCATTAGCGAATTCGTAGTTGCTTTGCTGGTTACGTTGTGCGAAATCTTAAAAGAGTTTTTTGATGAGTTTTTTACATGAGAAAAACACCTCAAAATTTTATCGTCGTAATGTTTTACCCATTAGGGATAAAAAAGACATCCCGATGGCATCAGAATGTCGCATTTAGTTCTTTGGCATATTTCAGTTGTCTACAATTTGTATACACCTGAATTAAGAAAAAGGACTGACACACTAGTATCAATCCTATTTAACTAAGTTGGTGACCCGTACGGGATTCGAACCCATGAATGCATGCGTGAAAGGCATGTGAGTTAAGCCGCTTCTCCAACGGGCCACTTGGCGCTCGCTATAGGGCTCGAACCTACAACCTGTCGGTTAACAGCCGAATGCTCTGCCATTGAGCTAAGCGAGCGTGCTTCGCTAAATCGAGGTATCTCTTTTCAGCGCCTAGATATTTTAATTAAATGAAGTGGGCTTTGCAAGCATTAATAAAAATAGTTTTCGGGAAGCTATTTTCGATGCTTGCGGCACCACTTCATTTCGATTAAAAACGGGGTGATTATTTCGTGAGTTTGGCTCTCACGGCGTTAAGCATATCGCCGACGGTGACGAAACTAGAAAGCTCGTCGGTCGAGAATTGGATCTGATATTGATCTTCAAGATCCATGCAGAGTTCGACGACGTCGAGGCTGTCGCAGCCAAGATCTTTGAGCTGGGTTTCATCCTTGATCGTTTCGACTTTAATCTTCTTCGCGAATTTCGCGCGAATCTCTTCAATTTGTTGTTCAACCATTGTTGTAATCTCCTAGCAATAGAAAATGCTTACCTATAATCATATAAAAATATGAAAAAGGCAAGCAAAGTAATTATTTTTGGTACTTCGTTTTGTAGATTTCTTTGATTTTCTCAAATACTTCATCGCTGAGGTCATGCTCAACCTTGCAAGCGTCTTTTTGGGCGACTTCCGGCTCGATGCCTAAAGCGATGAATAAAGAGGTGAGAACCTGATGACGTTCATAGATTTTCTTTGCTACCTTCTCCCCTTCTTCGGTCAAAAGCAATTCGTCTTTGTCGTTGATGATGATAAATCCGTTTTTCTCAAGCTTTTTTAGCATGATTGAGACGGATGGGCGCGAGATATGAAGTTCTTTGGCAATCAAAACGGCATGAACGGGGACTCCACGATCACGGATTATCAAAATCCTTTCAAGATAGTCTTCGCCTGATTCATATATTTTCATGTGATTCACCTTGGGTTAATTATAAAAATTAACCTTCTATGGGGGCAATCCAAAAATAAAATGTTAGGTTGTTCTAACTTGTGCTTGATTTTTATTCTATCTCTATTATGATATCCGTTGTTAGAAAGGACTAACTATTATGCCGATTCTCTTCGCCCCATTAGATAAGGAATTAACCATTACCCACGTCGGTGGCGATGAGAAAATCCTTAAAAGGCTCCACGCATTAGGAATGATCGAGGGAGCCAAAATCACGGTTCTGTCCAAGGCCAACAACGCGGTCATCGTTATCATCAACAACACTCGACTCGCCATTGGCTCAGATCTTACCGGATATATCATGGCTGCTTAGTTGTTCCTTTAGTAGAAAGGACTAAATATGGAAAAGAAGTTGAATGAATTTTCCATCGGCGAGTCTGGCATAATTGCCAAGGTCGAAGGCGAAGGCAGAGTCCGTCGCCGCCTCTTTGACATGGGCTTAACTCCCGGCGCGGAGGTCTATCTCCGCAAAAAAGCCCCTATGGGCGACCCTCTCGAAATCACTTTGAGAGGCTATGAGCTATCTCTTAGAAAAGATGAGGCTCAATGGGTCGTTTGCACGATGGAGGAAGCCAAATAATGAAGAATTTCGCATTAGTCGGTAACCCCAATAGCGGCAAAACCACCTTATTCAATCTCTTGACTGGGGCCACGGCGCACGTTGGTAATTGGCCAGGCGTCACAGTCGAGAAGCGTTCTGGGAAATATAAAGGCAAGAAGAATGGCGTCGAGGCCTCAATCGTTGACCTCCCTGGCATCTATTCCCTCTCCCCCTACACCCCAGAAGAAGTCATCGCTAGAAACTACATCATCGAGGAAAAACCAGACCTCATCATCGATATCGTCGATTCCACCAACATCGAACGTAACCTCTATCTCACCACACAACTCTTAGAGATGAACGTTCCTGTCGTCGTCGCCCTCAATATGAGCGACGCGCTCAACCAAGAAGGCAAGACCATTGATGTCGAAGCCTTAGAGAAAGCCTTAGGCATCCCCGTCGTCTCCATCTCCGCCTTAAAGAACAAAGGCGTCGATGAATTGATGGAAAGAGCCGCCAAAGCCTCTCAAGTCGCCCGCGTCGGTCATAGCGTGGTCGCCGAAAACGAAAAATTCGCCGAACCAATCGCCAAAGCCGCGAAAATCTATGAAGAAAAAGGCATCGATAACCCTCTCTTCCATGCCATCAAGGCTTTAGAGAACGATGAGATCGAAGCCCAAAAGCATCCAGAAGATGTCGCGGAAATCAAAAAGCTCTTACCTGAAGAGGAAATGGAATTCGAAGCCTCCTCAGCCAACGAGAGATATAACTACATCACCGCTAAGCTCTCCACTTGCGTTCAAGGTAACGTCGTCAAGGAAGCCAAAGCGAAGTCCAACCGTTCCGATAAGATCGACAAGGTCTTGACCAATAAGTGGGCTGGTATCCCAATCTTCTTAGTCATCTTGCTCATCGTCTTCGGACTCACTTTCTCGGAGGACCTCTTCTTCCTTGGAAGATTAGGCGTCGTCTTCAAGGAATCATCCTTTGCCGGCAATGAATATTTCGAAGGGTTATTCTGGCACGCGACCGAATTCGATGAATTTGGAAAAGTCGTCGCTAACGGCGGTATCAATTCTCCAGGTGTAATCTTAGCAGGCACTTGGGAAGGCTTCGCCGCTTGGCTAGGCGACATGATGAACAAAGGCCTAGAGGCTGCAGGCGCTGCCGAATGGGCCGTCGGATTCATCGATTCAGTCGTCATCGATGGCTTATTCGCCGTCATCGGCTTCTTGCCACAAATCCTCTTGCTCTACCTCTTCTTCTCCATCTTGGAAGATTCTGGCTATATGGCCCGTGTCGCCTTCATCTTCGACCGCATCTTCCGCAAACTCGGTCTCTCTGGAAGAGCCTTCATCCCGATGCTCATGGGCTATGGATGCGGCGTCCCAGCGATGATCAACACCAGAACCTTGAATACCGACAAGGAAAGAACTCAGACCATCCGTGCCATCGCTTTCTTCCCATGCGGGGCGAAAATGACATTATTAGCCGCCGTCGCCGGCTGCTTATCCGGGGTCTTCGGACTTAACGCGGCCTTAGTTGCCTACTCCTTCTACCTCATCGGTTTAGTGGTCGCCATCTTGCTCATCGTCTTGATGCACTGGACCACCCAAAGAGAGAAAGTTCCTCCCTTCATCATGGAACTTCCTGCCTACCACTTCCCTCAATTCAGAGCCTTGATGATCCACATCTGGGACAAAACCAAGCATTATTTGAAGAAAGCGGCGACCATCATTGTCATCTCCGCCATCTTCATCTGGCTCTTCACCCACTTGACCTGGAATTGGCAATACGTCAATCCAGAGGAGACTGGCTATGCCGGAACCGTCTTAGCCGATTTCTCCGCCTGGATCTCCCCAATCTTCACCCCGATGGGATTCGGCAATGTCCAATTAGGCGATTACGCCTGGGCTTACACCCTCTCCTCCATCACCGGTATTGTCGCTAAGGAAGTCGTCCCTGACACCTTAAGCATCATCTCCGGCGGTGAACTCGAGCTCTTCGTGGCCGCTTCTGGCATCCACACTTCTGGCTTCTATGCCTTCATTGTCTTCAACCTTATGACGATCCCTTGCTTCGCTTCCATCGGAACTGCGAAAGCCGAACTTCCAAAGGGCACCCTCAAATGGACCTTGCTCTTCTGGGTCGTCTCCAGTTATATCCTTGGTTGCATCACCTATTTGATGATCGAATGGGTCTGGACCTTGGCTATCATCATCCCCGTCATCATCGGCATCTATGCCCTTGCTTATCTCTACAATAGAAAGAAGAATAAGGAAGAGGCTCTCGCCGCTTAATTACCCAAAAGGAATATCTAACTATGGTAGCTACAATCATCATTATCGTTATCACCGTGCTTTTTATCCTCGGCTTTATCGCTAGCGAGATTGTTCGCCATATCAAGCACCGCCCAAGCGCTTTCGTCGAAGAGGATTGCTCTTGCAAGACCATTAATGGAAAGCGCTTGGTCGCTTGCTACCATAAGCAAAAGAAGGCGGAAGCCAAGAAAGGATGCTGCCAAAATGGTAAAGTGTGAGATCCAATTAGAAGGCATGCGCTGCCCGATGTGCGAAGAACACATCAATAACATCTTAAGGAAGGTGCCGCTAGTCAAAAAAGTCACCAGCTCCCACCACACCAATAAGGCAACCGTGATCGCTGAAGACGAAGTTCAGGAAGAACTTCTTCGCAAAGCCATCGAAGAACAAGGCTATCACTTCTTGGGTTTTAAGAAGGAACCCTACGAAAAGAAAGGTCTCTTCTCCCTCTTCAAAAAGAAAAAATAAGCGCGATTTGCATGAAAAAAATGAGTCATCACTGGCGAAGACGATGACTCATTTTCCTTATCTTGCTAAATAATCAGTTCGTTACAGATTATCGTACGGAGACGATTCTGTTCGCTTCGTTGAATACCGAACCGGTAGAAGCATCAACGGCGATGTTTTTACTGACATTACTAGCGGCGTCTTTGAATGCTGGAACCAATGCGGCGGCAAGGATCCCAAAGATCGTTAAAACGAGAAGCATCCCAAAGAGCTGGCCCTTCATTTCTGACATTTGTCTATGTCACCTCCTTTCTAATTGATATATCCAATCATGGCGTAACGGGTCAAAGTTACTTCCATGGTCGAATTCGAGATTATGAGGGGTTTATACTCCTTGTAGATACGGAAGGCGTATATCTCCCCCACTTCTGGGACGGCCGATTCGTCGACTGGAACGACGTTCGCCCCGGAAGATTTTTTTACATATGAGACGATTTCCTCGTCTAATCCCCCATGCGTCGCAACCATGCGACTGACGGAGACGGAAATCGAATCGAGAGTTGAATATATCATCTGGATCCCACAAAGGTCACCTAGATAGAACATTAATTGCCCAACGAAGAGCATTGAGAGCAATAATCCTAGTTTAGATGCCATTGATGACCCCTCCTAATAACGAGACAACCCCGGCGGTGATGAGAATCATCAATAAACCGCTATCAAGCATCGGCGCCATGCACAGGGTGCCGAAGGAAGATTCTTCATGATGAATCTCTTCGATATAACGATCATTAGCCAAAGAATCGAAGATGGTGGTGAATTGTCTTAGATAGGCTTCTGAGCCGCCGTTATCTACCATTTTATAGATAGAAACCATAACTTGGCGGATTTCCAAAGCCGAGAAGCGCTCAGCGAAACTGATATATGGCCTCACCGATTTGTCTTTGTCGATATTGGAGATCAGCTCTCTTAGGTATTCATTCATTTTAGGCGAACAATAGGGAAGTGTCTCCTCTAATGCGTGGTAAACGGGAATCCCATTTTTGATGAAGATGGAGAAATAGGCGAAGATCCTAACAAATTCTTTTTCTAAATCCGCGTTCTCCTTCTTTTTGATGCGTGAGGCTTTGGTGAAAGTCAGATAGACGAAGATCAAAGCCACGAAGAGTAAGGCAAAGGACGGTATCGGCTGTTTCATGTAGAAATACATAAAGAGGAAACCACCGATACAGAGGATGATAACAAATCCCAGAAAGAGAAATTCAGTCTTAGGATTAAGTCCTGCTTCACGCATTTTCCCCTGCAAATCCAGCGTATTTTTCTTTTTAGGCATCTTTTGATCCTCCTAATTTAAGCGAGAATTTCTCTCCGCTTACGCGGTAAGCGAAGATGACTATGCTAATAAGTTCAATGACGAAGTAGAGCACGGCGAGAACGATATAAAGAGAACTTTGGACGAGCTGAGTGTAGTAATTATTGAGCCCTACCCTCACGAAGATAAGAACAAGAATCGTCAAAACCCATAAAACGGCAAATTGAGTGAGGTACCGAACTCGAACTTTCTCTAGGGAATTCTCATGGGTCTCAAATAAAGTCGTTTCTTTCAATAAAGGTTCGGCCAAGGTCAAGACATCGCCACCTTGAGTCAGATATAGCTGATAAATCGTATAGAACATTCGGTAATAATCGACTAGAAAGAATCTTTCTAAATACTGAAGCCTTTCATCGATGGTGAGATTGGTGATTGAATCCGCGGTTTTGCTTAGCTCATCGCTTCCTCCCGTCAAAGCCGATTCATAAGCCTCCTGCCCCGATTGAGAAACCGATAAAGAGACAATGAAGGTGTTGACGAAACGGAAACATTCATGACGTTTCTTGACTCTGACCATATGTCTTTTGACGGTCGGAACCACCAAGAAAAGCGTAGCCAATAAATAAATGATCATAGCCGCTATCCCGATGACGTAAGAAGAGGTAATGAGGTAGCATAAAAATCCATTTATGAGGGAGATGAGGAAGAAAATTAGATATAGATACATTGCTAGCCCCTTTTATATAGGAAATTCATCTGATGGGTGTTTTCATCGAGGACCCCGATGGAGTCGATATAGCGATTCATCGTCCCATCCTCCTCTTCTTTCTTTTCTAGATAAACGTAGTAACGCATATGATGGGCGATATCATCGAAAAGATCTTTCTTCTCGTTGCGTTTATTGGCCATCATCGCTAAACGCACCATTCTATCGGGCATCGACAAGATGTCCTGAGCATGGATGGTGGTTAAGATGGGGTGTCCGCTCATAGCGGATATGAGGGCGTCAAGCATCTCTTCTCCCCTGGCTTCAGCAACAACGATGTAATCCGGGTTATTACGCAAGGCATTTTTGATCAAGCCAGAGAAACTCCCTCCATTGACGCCCTCATTGACGATCCAAGTCGTCAGGTCTAATTTGGGGTCATCGATGAGGTCGAGCTCCTCCACATTGTCGATGACGATGACCCTCGTATTTTCTTTCATGATAGAGATCAGCCACTTCTCTAGTTCGGTTTTTCCAGAAGATGTCTTCCCTCCGATGATGATGCTTTCTCCTTTTTCGATTAAGGATTTTAAGATCATGGCAGAATCGCCCCCGAAGAAAGGATCCTCTTCATGGATTTTGATTTCCTCAGAAGCGATTCTGATGGCGAAGGAATAGGTCTTCTTATTGGCTTTCCTCACAATCGACATGAATAACGCGTTCAAGCGGTAGCGGCCAAAGCTCACATCCAGCACCGGGGAAGTGTAGGAGAACTGCCTCTCGACCAAATTGGCTATTTGGCGGAGGAAGTCCCCTACTTCCTTCTCACTCGGGGAAGTTTTTGCCTTCCTCCTACCTAAATAATTGGTTGTGTAGAATAGGGCCGATCCGTTATAGGAGATATCCGTCACACCATCAAGGAATAGATAATCCTTTAAGAAAGAATTCTCGGTGTAGATAATCGCGTCATTCGTCATAGAGCTCTCCGCGTTTGATAGTGAAGGTTTTGCTAGTGTCATATGCTTTAGATCCTAAGTAGCTATAATCAAAGTCGATGCGAACCGAACTGACGAATCGATACATGACGCCGGAGAACCGGACATTTTTGGAAGCGAGAGAGACGATTTCGTGGTTATAAGTTCCGGAGAGGAAACCTTGCCCTAAGTTATCAGAAAGGTAATTAGAGACGATGGTCTTCAGGATATCCATATCGAAGTAAGGCTCGGAATAAGTGCTGACTGGTACATAGTCCGGGGCGGAGGCCACGCTTTGCGCTACAAGAATGGAATCCACCCCTTGGACTACCCGAACGACTCGTGTAAGGCTCGTGGTGTAGGAGAATAGCGAAGTAGACAAAGAGAACACAAGCGCCCACAACAAGTAATTCATCATCTTAAGATTCCTCCACGTAATAACGGGAAGTGGCCTTGGAACCGATTAGGTTGACCGCCATCTGGGCGCTGAAGGAGGCCTTGATGGTATCGATTCCTCTTTCGCCCATTTTCTCCATGGTCAAGGTAAACTCATAAGTGTTGCTCTTTTCATAAGGATCATAGGGTGGGAGATAGATTTCCCTTGTTTCAACATAATTTAAGATTTTATTCGGGACCTGATTTCTCCCGTCGGGGGAGACGTAGGCGGGTGTCGCTAAGTAGAGCCTTTGATAGCCGTCGGAGTCTGGCGTAGAGAAGGCCATATTGATTCGACGAACCCTCGCCCCATTGACCGTCTGGAGATTTCCGATCTTCAGACGGTCACGGGCTTTGCCCGTCACATCTAAATAAACGGATTTGCTGGTTAATTTATCGTGTTGGTTAGGAAGATAGGTCGTCCGGAATTTCAGATTCTGAATATTGAGGATATTGTTCTTTGATTGGTCGATTTCCGCAGCAAATCCCTTATATTCGTTCTTGTAGAGCTTTTGGGAATTGCTGTAATAAGCTCCAGGGTTAAGAGGTTGCTTTGTTGGGCGAGATCTAGATAAGTAACCGTTGCCATCATTATTTATCGTCCAGGTTTGGGGCGATAAACTTCCATAAGGATAAGATGTGACATAATGAGTCCCATCCACATCTGGAGAAGTTTTGTAATAGTCGAAGGTGCAGGTCAATAAACCTAGGTCAGGATGATTCAGTTTTGAGATATCGACCAAGAAGTAGACAAATTTAGTCACCCCTTGGCTGTATTTGGTGTATTTGGTCTCTGTGAAAAGCTCATATTTGCTGGTGTAATTATCACCGCCCGTTTCGTAGCGGATATTGATTTTGAAATAGCCTTCTTGCCGGACCACAAAAGGCAAAGAGTATTGCTTATAGTATTCTTTCGCAGTTGGCATCTCGAGCACCTTGCCATTCGACCAATATCCCGCCGCAAATCCATAAGTGGAATAGTCGACTAGAACATTTTTGGTGGTCGAAGTAGTATTAGGGGCGATTAAAGAGATAACACTGGCGAGCAACGGGATAAATTTATGCATAATTATTCACCCGGAGAATCTCATCCAAGACTTTCTCAACTTTATATTTCAAGATGTTATATTCTTTGGTCCGCATCAAACCTAGATACCAATATTTATAGTGATATCCTCTCTCAAGGACCTCGAAAGCCATGTAGGTTTTTAATGGCACATCAAGGCAACTATAGATATTTAAGACGCATTGGACGTAATGGAAGGCTTCGCGGTCGCTGCGATTGACTTTATAAAAGAAATTGATGTTCTCGATCTTTTCTCCTTGGGGATAACCAAGACGCAGGAGGCAGTTTCTCCATCTGGCATTGATGATCTTGATTTTGGAGTCGATTTTTTCCGAACGAACATGGCTATACACTAATTCTTTGCGGGGCATTTATTTTTCCTCCTATATGTAAATACCCAAAACACCCCTAAAACTGTCAAAATTTTTTCATTATTTTTTGTCGAAATTTCAAAAGTCTAGTCACCATCGAAGAAAAAACTTTTACAAAAATTTTCGTCAATTTATAATATTCCCATGATAATCCTTATCGGTGCCAGCGCCTCGGGCAAAACCGAGATTGCCAAAAAACTCAAAGAAAAGTATGAGATGAAGAAAGTCGTCACCCATACCTCCCGCCAAAAAAGAGATGGCGAGGTTTATGATGTCGACTATCATTTCGTCACGGTTGAAGAGTTTAAGAAACTCATCGAAGAGGATAAATTGGTCGAGCATACCGTCTATAATGGCAACTACTACGGCTGCTCGAAAGCGGAAATCGGCCCCAATAAATGTTTGATCGTCGAGCCCCATGGCTATAAGAGCTTCTTGGCCTTGAATGATCCTAGCATCGTCTCCTTCCTTCTTTTATGTGACAAAAACGTCAGAGAGCAAAGGATGATTTCCCGCGGCGACGATCCCGTCAATATCGAAAAAAGACTAAAAGGCGATGATACCGACTTCTCGCCGGAAAATATCGAAAAGACCGATTATCAAATCGATTCTTCCACCTCTTCCATCGAAGAATTGACCGATAAAATCCATTCTCTTTATCTAGAGACATTAAAAAAGAGAGGCTTACCTCTCTAAATTAGAATATAAATCTTCCATATCTAAGGAGGATTTTTTCTTATTCAAATGAGCTATCTTCGGATAGCCGGAGATATGGAACGGCCCTCGCGGGACAACATAGCTTCCATTTTTATTTCGGTCGGAAGAGGCGAAGACGATTTCCAAAGCCGCCTTCCAGGGGTGATGGGTGAATAGATAAAGAAAACCATTCCCGATTTTTTTGATGAATGGGGCGTAGGATTGGATGATATTGGTCTTGCTGATCCCAGGATGGGTCATCCTGACATCCATCTTCCCTTCCTTAAGCTCGTGCATGAAGATATTCATGACTCCTCTTTTGCTGACGGCGTAGGAATCATTCCGGGAGATGGGATCGCTTTTACCTATATATAAAGAGTAGTCATGGTTCTTCGGCGATTTATTGGCGATGGAATTGATGAAGATGAATTTGGAATTCGGATGGTCTTCTTTTAAAGCCGTATAGACTTTATAAGTTCCTTCTAGATTGGTGGAGATAGTCAAAGAAGGCTCATTTTTCTCTTGCTTAGGGAAATAGACTCCGGCATTGAGAACGACCGCGTAAAAATCAATTTCCTCAATGGATTTTTTCAAAATCCATATCAAATCCGCATTATTTTGCTCATAGAAGAGGAAATTGATTTTGGCCGAAGGAACTTCTTTAAGAATAAGAGGAAGGGTAGCTTCGGCCTTCTTTTTGTTCCGGCAGGCAATATAGACTTCCGCGCCGAGATAAGCAAAAGAAATGGCCGCTTCAAGCCCGATCCCTGAAGTCGCCCCGGTGATTAAGACCTTGCGACCCATAAAGGATTCCATATGGGCGTCTAGCCATTTCTTCGCTTTCATTGTTTGACGAACTTTCTCCGGCGGGGATGATAAGTGAGCTTCGCTTCTTGGACGGCGAAATTGGAGACTTTGGTGACGACGATATTGATTTTCTCGATTTCCACTTCATCTCCGACCTTGGGGAATCTTTGAAGTTTATCGGCCAAGAATCCGCTTAAAGTGGAATAGTCTTCGCCGATATCGTCGATTGAGATATCGAAACGCTCAAAGACATCGGTGATGTTGGCAGAGCCTTTGACGATATAGACATTGCGTTTGTCGGTATTGACGATTGGGTCATCGATCTTATCTTCTTCATCCCACATCTCGCCGACCATCTCTTCGAGGATGTCTTCAAGGGTGAGGATGCCTTCGGTTCCGCCCCACTCGTCTCTAACGACGCAGATATGGTGCTTGGAGCCTTTGAGTTTTTCCATGGCTTGGGAAATCATCATCGTCCGAGGAACGGAGATGATAGGCAGGATGAGTTTCTCGATGTTGATGGGCTTGCCTTGGACCATCAAACGGAGAAGGGTCTTCGCCTGGAGGTAGCCATGGATATGGTCAAGATCTCCTTCATAGACGATGATGCGGGAATGGACATACCAGTCCTTCTTCTTCACGAAATCTTTGAAGGGGGTTTTTAAGTCATAGCCAAGGATCTTGACGCGAGGAGTGATGATCTCATAGCAAGAGGTCTCTTTGAAGACGAGGGAACGATGGATGAGATCGCTTTGGTCTTCGTCGATGATGCCGCTTTCCTCGATATCATCAACCATCGCGGAAAGCTCTTCATCGGAGGCTAATTTGTTTTCTTTCGGGGTCTTTTTCAAAACCGGTTTGGAGATGACATTGGCTAAGGCATTGGTGGGATAGGTGAATGGGAAGAAGATGATCTCGCAGACATTGGTGAAGCCACTGAATAAGCGAGAGAGGCGGTAAGAATGGTTCATGGCGATGGCCTTAGGCATGATCTCACCAAAGATTAAGATAATGACCACCAAGATCATCGCGGAGATGGTTGAGGCGGTTTCTTCGGCGATATGGAAGTGACCGGTGAAAACCTCAATGCCGACGACCGTGGCCAAAGAGGAGGCTAAGACGTTAGCGAAGTCATTGCCGAATAAAATGGTGGCGATGGTCTTATCGTAGTTCTTGGCTTGGCGGAGGGCTCTAGCGGAGCGTTTATCGCCGGCGTTGGCGCTCTTTTGCAGACGCATCGTGTTGACGGAGCTATAGGCCATGTCGGCGCCGGAGAAGACCGCGCTCAAAAAGACCAGGACGACGAGAATGCAGATATAAATGATGCTTTTTACGCTCATTGACTGACCCTCCTTTTCGGAGAGTTGGAGATTCTCTCATCGATGTTGCCAACTAATTCCTCAAGGGCATCCTCGGCCGTGACCATGCCGATTAATTTCTTATTCTTGTAAACTAAGGCGATCTGAGTTTTTTTGGTCCTAAAGCCATCCAACAAATCATCCATGGTGACGGATGGGGAGACCACATAAGGGACTTCCAAATAGTCTTTTACGTTGAGGTTAGGGTTCCTCAAATACGCGGCTAAGAAGGTTTTTACCATCAAAATGCCAGCGATTTTCTCTTTATTGCCAGAGGAGATAGGAATTCTTGAATAAGTAGTCTCGCAGACTCTCTCCGCCAATTCAGAAGTGGTCAAGCCTTGGAGATTGATAGTGAACATCTTATCGATTGGGGTTAAGACTTCCTCGACTTTCTTATCGGTGAAATCGAAAGAGGCTTGGATGAGGTCGGTTTCGTTTTCCTCTAATAGGCCGCCCTTCTCATTCATCTCGATGATGTTATTGAAATCATCCTGGGTGATCTCGGGCTCAGGCTCTGCTTTGGTGAGCTTATTGAATAACCAGCTGATTCCCTTGAAGATCATGATGATCGGGAATAAGAGGAAGAAAGTGAATAGCAATGGATAGACGCAGATTTTAGCAGCCGTATTAGGGATCTTCTTGGCGATTTGCTTAGGAAGGGTCTCGGCGAAGATATAAAGAATAATAGTTAAAACTATAGAGGAGACGATGGAGACGATGGAATCATCGACATTGGTCATGGCTCTTAAGAATAAATTCATCGAAATCGTCGAGGCGGCGACGTTGACGATGTTGTTCATGACCAAAACGGCGATCAAGGAAGAATCATAATGATCATAGATAAAAATGACCCGCTTAGCGACGCGAGAGCCATTTTCCATTTCCACTTCGAATCGATATTTGTTAATTGAGGTGAATGCAGTCTCTGCCATCGAATAGAAAGCCGAGAGAAGCATCAACACTAGACACAGCCCTAAGTAGAGCCATATATGAGGGTCAGGCAACTTAATTACACTCCTTTTCGGTAAACCGATGGCATTATCTTAGCATAAGATAGTCCTCTTGACTATATCGGCCCATAAAGAAAGAAAAAGCAACCGCCGAAACGGTTGCTTTAAGGATACTTAGACTAAGCTTTAGTCTTCGTCATCTCCATCGTCTTCGCCGTCATCGGCGCCTCTATTGGCGACGTAGGCTTCGAGTTCAGACATGAAGTTCATTGGTTCGACTTTGCCAAGTTCGAGTCCATCTGGAGCGCAGACGGCGCCGATTAATTCTTTGGCACGTCTGACGGAGAGGTCACTCTTGACTTTGAAGCAAGAAGGAACTTCGGCGTAGAGAAGTTTGTTGGAGACATCCTTGATTGGGATAGGTCCTTCGGCATAGTCTTTTGGATCGAGGGCATAGTAGACCTTGAGGGACTTGCCGACTAAGGTAATCTTAAGGTAGGTTTTGGTGTGGAGTCTGAAGGTATCGCCACCTTTGGAGAGACGGCTCTTCAAACCATAAGCAAGGGCGCAGGCCTTGAGTTCGTTGTACTTGTTCTGGATGTCTTTGTCGGCAGCGAGAACTTTGTCAGCGAATGGGACACGGACGACTTTGGCCTTTTCTTCGACGACTGGGGCTGGCTCTTCGACTGGGGCGGGTTCCTCAACAGGAGCTGGCTCTTCGACTGGGGCGGGTTCTTCGACTGGTTCTTCTTCGACTGGGGCGGCTTTCTCAAGATCGCCAAGTCTCTTGTCGATTTCTTCGTTGGCAATGACTCTGACTTCTTCTTCAGTTAAGACGGTCAAGGCTTTGGCAACTTCGATTCTCATTTCTTCGCGGATGATTTCGCGGAGTTCAGCGGCATCGATGAGGTCTTCATCATTTTCTTCTTCGACTGGGGCGGCTTCGGCAGGTTTTTCTTCCTTGGCTTGCTCTTCTTTTTCGGCAGCGGCTTCTTCGGCTTCTTCGGCTTCTTCGGCTTTCTTAGCGGCCTTGAGTTGGGCTAAGGAGCGATAGATTAACTTGATGGCTAAGAAGTAGGCGACAAAGGCAACGATGAGGGAAACGACGCTGAGCCAAGCGATTGGCTTGCTCTGGTAGACGAAGGAGACGATATCGCTATATAACCAACCAGGTCTATAACCAGTGGTAGGAACGGTACCGACATAGAGGTAATTGGAGGTGAGGGCACCAAGGATAACGACATAGGCGAGTCCACCACCGATGAGGTAGGCGGTAGCAGGTAAAGCGTTTTTCTTTTCGGCGAATAATCCTTTGGCGAAATGGACGGCGAAAAGCAAAACGAACAAGACCAATAAGACAATGTTGACGATGGAGTAGATGACGTTGGGGAACGTGAAGTTCTTAGCAATGGCATTACCAAATCCATTGACATAAGTCATCAAGACATGCATCGGGGTGTCTAAGGTGTTCGACCCGGTGATTGCTTCCTTCATGAGGAATGGGGTGCAGATGGTTAAACCAAAGGCGACTAGGCCTAAGATGATAACCCAGATGGAGAGAGCTTTTACGCTCTTAGTTTTGCGGTTTTTCATTATGAAACCTCCCTTTACGATTTATATTTTAACTAGTGTTAAATAAGTTACAACAAAAATATGCTTGTATTGCTACAGATTTTTGAAAAATATATCGCTTTTAGATAGGTTTTTTAGAAAACAATTTAATGGCGTTATGCGCGGTTTTTATTTTGACCTTCTCTTGCAGAACTACTTTTTCCCCGTCAAGGCACCAAGTATTTTCGTTTTCCGTGGTGATCTCGCATTCTTTAAGCGAGGAAGAAAGGACCCCATTTTTCAATAAATAGCGCGGAAGTCCATTAAAAATCCCTTTTTTGGCATAGAAAATTTCCATTTTGCCATCATTAATATCAGCCGCTTTATTGACTTTGAAGCCGCCGATATGGCGACCGTTCAAGGCCATGAGGAAATTGGTCTCACCCACTATCGTTTCTTTATCATATTTAATTGAGTATCTAACTTTGCTGGGTATGAAGGCTTCTTTGACGGCTAAAAAATAATAGGATAGTCTTCCAGCCTTTTTCTTCTTGGACCTTTTGGCGGCATAGGCGATGTCGCTGAAGGCCCCGATGGTTGCCGAATAGGCAAAATATTTATCTTCGATTTGCCCTAAATCGCTATCGATGATGTAGCCGTCTTTGATGATTTGAACACCTTTTTTAAGCGAGGCGGAAATGCCATACGTCCGGCCTACGTCTCCGATGGTCCCGAAATTAAGATATCCGATGACGGGGCGCTTCTCATTCTGCATAAGATTATTGATCGCGTTATAGAAAGTCCCATCTCCCCCGACAACGATTAAAACATCGTAGTTCTTATAGGCTTCGAGCTCAAATTTGGAGGCTTCTTCCTTATCGTGAGTCTCGACAAAGTCCAAAACAGGGAACTTCTCCCCTAGTTCTTCTTTAATATATGGTATATGGTGGGCGAAGTCTTTGTGTCCACTGCCTTTATGGTAGAGGACCAAGGCTCTAGTTAGATTTTCCATCGACCAAATTTTAAATGGATAATCGTCCTTTCTCAAGTCGCTGATATTTCTATATAATAATTAGATAGGATTAAGAATATGAGAATCGCCGTCTATTGTGGGAGCAAAACCGGAAACGATCCGGCTTTTATCGAAAAGACCAGGGAATTAGGCGAATACATCGGCTCGCATGGCCATGATTTGGTTTTTGGAGCCTCCGATACGGGGCTTATGGGCGTAGTGGCTAGAGGCGTTAAAGAAAACGGAGGCAAACTCTATGGCGTGCCTTTGAAGATGTTCGAAAACGAAAGAATCGCCTCTTACTCCATGTTGGACTATAAATACGTTGCCGATACTTTCTATGAAAGAAGAAACAAAATGATCGAGCTAGCGGATGCTTTCATCGCCTTGCCTGGAGGAGTTGGAACTCTCGATGAAATAAGCGAAGTCATGTGCCTTTGCAAATTCTATTTCCCTGAGAAAAAAGTGATGTTCTATAACATCAATGGCTTCTATGACGATATGAAGAAAATGCTCTCAAGAATGGATGAGAATGATTTCCTCTACGAAAAAAATCCCGCGCAATTCCCCACTAAAATTGAGGAAATCGACGAGATTTTAAATAAATAGTTATTCTCTATTTCCGAATTTTGGCATCAAGCGGAGCTTATGAAGATTCGCGCGATGCATTTTTTCGATTTTCTCGATCAAGGCAGGGTCTCCCTTACCGGTTTCAAGATAATCATCTAATTGGTTGTAGGTGAAGCCGAAATTATCCTCGTCGGTCTTGCCGCTTAAGCCATCTTCGGGAACCTTTTCGATTAAGTCTTTTGGCAATCCTAGTTCATAGCCCAAGGCTTTGACCTCTCTCACCAAAAGATTTTGGATTGGGGCGAAGTCGCCGGCGGAATCGCCGTACTTTGTGGAATAGCCAACATAGTCTTCGCTGTAATTGCAGGTATTGGCAACGCGGCAGTTACCTATCATTGCGGCAACATTATATAAAGTGGTCATTCTGATTCTAGCTGCTAGATTTGAACGGAGTTGGTATGTCAATTCTGGACCTACCGTCCTTCTAATCGATTCTCTAGAAGCTTCCGTGATCTCGGCGATGTCAATGAGATAATATTTGATTCCCAGGAAATTGACGAGTTCATAGGATTTATCGATGTCATGTTGCTTCCCATCAGGCATCAAAACCCCCACTACTCGATCTTTGCCAAGAGCAGCTACGCACAAAGCGGCAACAACAGAGGAGTCCTTACCACCAGAAATTCCGATGACAACAGTCGCATTTCCAACGGTTTCCTGAACCCACTTAATAAGTTCTTCCTTCATAACATAATCCTCAAAATATAATTTATTGTATCGAGCGTAAGCTTTTATCGCAAGAAAAAAGCGCCCAATCGAGGGGGCTTTCATACGGGTGGGTGGAAATTTTCAATTTTGAAATGTATTATCATTCGGCCAAATAAAACTTTAATGGACAAACCATCTTTCATCACTTTTCCATATCTTAAGCATCAAGTACTGAATTAAACATGTCTTTGTGCGTTTTTCTAAACGCTTTGGCGGTGGAAAAACTCCGGTGTTAGGTGAATTGGTTTATAGGCCCTTTTGTTATTCTCCATATCCTATATTTTTTGCTAACATATATAATAGTAAAGATAATGGGTTGGTTCTATTATGACTAAAAGAATTGATAGACTGTTGTTATTGTGTGGAATTATATTGCCTCTTTCTTCTTGCAACTTAATTACGCCAGTAGAAGAAACAATTACTAAATTAGATGTTTCTGAACTAGCTTATTGGCAAGATGCTGGGGAAGGAGCATTTTTTAAGTCCGATATCTACGAAATGCATAGCACCATTGCGGGCTATTTTACATATGGACGTCCTTTTGTCATAGAAAACGATAATCAAAACGTCCATATTTACAATAATTTATGCCTTTACGAAGGCGATGAATTCTTTATCGCAAAAAACAAAACAAAGAATACTGGCAGTTCTTTGCCGAATTTTGATTTTTGCTTTAAGCTTAAAGAAGACAAAGACGAAGAGTACGTCACCGTCGATATTGATAAAAACGATCCAACTTGTGGTTCCTTATTCATTAAAGAAGGTAAGGATGGCGAATATAAAATAAGCTTTGATGTTGAAACAAAGCTCATCGATATCGAATTTTTAAGGGAGATCGATACTCCTAAATACGATTACATCAAACATTGCGATATATCGGAAATTCACTATAAAAGGACCTCTTATCAAACATTAAGAGAAAACAAGGATAATCCTGATGAGCTTTGTGTTTTAAACTATGATATCCCAATGCATGCTAGCATTGTTTTGGATAATAACCTTGGCTCTTATACAAGAGTATGGTTGGATGAAAGTTTGTTCAATTTAGCGAGGACATTTACCAAAAGAGAACTAATCCATTTCTCCGTTGGCGGAAATTATAACGTCTACTTAAATAGAAAAGATTATTCAGTAAGATTAGAGCTTAATAACCCCGAAAATGCCAAATATAACTGTTTCTTCAGATTTACTGGAGGCGAACATAGCGGGGATCCAGAAACGATGACCCAAGATCAAGAACACCCATATATTTTCCATTTGAATAATTTCTCCAACGAAACAGATAACGGTTATGTAAAGACCATTCGATTCGTCGAATATGAAGAAGATGGCAGCGCTACTTTCAAATATAAATTGGATTCACTAAACGAAAACATCGAAAGGAATGATAATAACAACTATTCATTTACTTCTGGTGGTACTTTCAATATCAGCATTAACTTATTAGAAGGAACGATTTTAGCGGAAAAACTCGCATAATCTTTCTTTAAAAACACTACGAAATTGAAAAAAGTACTGACACATTGCATCAATCCTATTATTCCAGTTGGCTTGAATGTCTAATTTTAATACAAACCGTGATTTGCTGGACACTTCCGTGATTTGCTGGACAGTTCCGTAATTCATTGGACACTTGATGTCACAAAGAAAAACCACGCATCAATAATAACGTTTAACTAATTACAACATCAATCGTTTTTCTGTATTATTACTTGGGCTAATTTAAAGTTGTCATAAACAAGTTTTGCAATTGTCTTTTGGCGTTCGACCACATAGTTTTTTCTTTCGTTTTTGAATCTTTCAAAATCAACCGTATTCATCTCAGTTCCTAGAGATAAATCTTGAGGAATTATTCTACTATACTCAACTACCTTAGCATCAATATACTTGTTTTTAATTCTCTTATTTACTTCTTCATTTAAGAGGAGATAATTGCCTATATTATTTATAATATCCTTTTGTTCTTCTGAATTGGTTGGCCAGTTTTCAGTAGCCCACTGAGGATCTGGCTTTTGAGGGTAGATATGCTCAAGGTTAATTGAATCAACATTGATGACTGAAGATGAATTTTTCATTATCACATCAATAAATAGAATTGTCTTTTTAATTCCTTGTTTAACATTCCTATCGCCTAATCCGTTTTCAAATGTAGCATAATCTATCTTAAACTCAGGATTTTCATTAATAAAAGCAGAAATAAACTCGCCAATTTCTATAGCAGTTTTTCCTTGTTTGACTCTATCAATAATGCCTGAATATAATGTTCTGATAATTCCTCCTGGATTAGATTTTTTAATAGTCATCGCAATGCTTAATAAACAAAGTGGAAACATAACATAATTCAAGTAGTGACGCCTTGCAAAAACATCAATACCTTCCATTCCCATAATATTTAAAATGTCAAACAATTGAGGACGGTTAATATAATTAATAACCGAGGCCATTGGGTTATTTGTTAAGTTGTTAATTACGTTAAGTGTATTTGCAAATTTTTGAAAACTTTCTCTGCTAGAGACAACATCGTTTCTCAAAAAAGCCATTACTGAAATAGTGTCAAAATCGTTAGCATTAGATGAATACAAATATTTGTAATAAGAAAGAATCATTTTCTTTAATTCTTTTACTGGTGCATTAACAGGAATATGGTATATTTCCGCAAATTGGTCGATCGTTGACTTAATCACTTCTTCTTTTGTAAGAATTTTTCCACCAGTATTAATCTGTTGGAAGAGAAGGAAAGCATCTTCAAGCGATTCGGTTTCTTTCGTAAAAACAAAAATGTTCTCTTTGATTGCTCTAACGATTTCAGCGATATAATCTTTATTCTCATTTACCCATTCATAGAAATATAAGTAATTTTTCTTAAAGGGAGCAATCGGATAGTTAGTAAAACAAGTGTTGTACTTATTTTGATATTGAACTATGTCGTAAAGAATATTGAAGCCATCAACTTTTTCGATATTTAAATTATTAGCCTCAACATAATCATTAATAACTTTAATTAACAAATTAATCGTTACAATTCTTTGTTGACCATCAGCAAGAATGATTTGCTCGTTTTCTTTATAATAAGCCAAATCCATTAAGTATATTTCTTTTGAAAAATCATCTTTGCACTTAAGCAAATCTTCCAATAACGCATCGACCTGTTTTTCCTTCCAATCGTAAAACCTTTGGAAGATTGGTATAACAATGGTCTTATCGTGTAAAGAATATAAATTAATGTATTTTGGGTCAATTGAACTTGCTTTAATTAACATATTATCTCACCCCTTGATAAACGATTTTTTCGCCCTTCCTATCTGGATTAATCTCTTTATAAGCACTTATTTGTGGCTGATTAGCAAGTCCTTCTGGATGGAACGCATTGCTTGTCCACATATTACGGTTGATAACTCTAAATCTTTCTTGCTTGTTTGAATGAAGTTTTTCTCTAAAATACGGAGGAATTAAAGCAACGTTATCGCAAAGGATGTTGTAATAAACCTCCACCGCTATATCACTATCTACCCTCGATGGGTAAATCGCTAGGATTTCTTGAACGGCAATATCGCGCAAAATAATCCAAAAAGCATCATTTGCACACTTGTTTTCTGATGCATTTGATAATTGATGCATGCTTCTCTTTAATACATCTCCAAAAGCCATATCTTATTTCTCCTTTTCTAGCAAAAACAAAAACTCATTTGTATAAATGCTTCTTTCCCTTAGATTTCTAGATCCTCTAAAAGTGTTATATTTAATCCTTTTTTCTTTAACGTTTCCAAATTCGGAAAGCATATTTTTCATTTCTTCAAACGATATGAATCCTTCATTGTTATAAGAAATCAAAACAAACTTGGCGTTAAGTTTTGAAATAATATCTCTTATTCCCTCCAACGCGGTTTGCTTTTTGTTATAAATAGAGTGGTTCCAATCATCTGGAATACCAGACACTTTGCTCATGTTTCCATCAATTTTATTCTTAAGAATAATATTCAACATAAAATAGTTGGATCCATATGGATGTTGGTTATATGGAGGATCAAGGTAAACAAGGTCAAGGCCCTTAAGTTCTTCTGCCAACTTGTTAGCATCTTCTTGATAAACTTCGTATTCGGTTTTGAAGTTGCTTAAAACAGGAGCCTCAATTTTGATTTCCCCTTTAATTCTTACTAGAGCATTTTCTGCTTTGCCGCCGAACTTGCCAATTCCTGTATCGGTATCTTTATAAAAGCCTTTAAAAACCCCACAAGTATTTACATGTATAGAGGCTTCAGTCAACAATAGAGCTAAGAAAAATTTCTTATAATTTTCAGGAACTACTTCGTCTATATAATGCCTAAAACTATCGATGTATGTTGCATTGTCGTTTGTGTAAAAGACCCTGTCGTCGATAGTTATCTTTTTGTCGTTTTTAGGGGAATAGTTCTTTCTTATAATCCCTTTAATTGGTTTCTCGGAAATCCGTCTATTAATCTCAGAAAGATATTCACGGAATTGAATTACATCAAATTCGCTTTTGTTCGATAGGAAACACTCATTGATAACTTTTGAATATGCTTCTAAATCGTTAGCAATAATCTTGGAACTGTGTTGTTTTAAGAATCTAGCCACTACTCCACTTCCAGAAAATAAATCTAAGCAAACAAGCTTGTTTTTTTCTAATTTGTTGCACACAAAAACAACTTCTTCTTCAATTTCTTTAAGAAGTTCTCTCTTATTACCAATATAAGTAATAATCTGTTTAGTTAAATAATCTCTAGATTCTTCCTTACCCATCATCCCATAGGCAAGAAAACCTTTTTGTTTAGCAGATAATATCAAAGGTTTCCTTGATTTATCTACTATTCTACAAAGTTTCCCTTGATTTTACTACTAAAGAAATCAAGGTTTCTTTGATTATTTCTCTAGAGGAAAAGGAAAATGAGACTCAGGGAACTAAGAAACAAAAGCGGTTTAACGCAAAACGAAATAGCTAATAAACTTGGCGTTTCTGGACAAACTATACTTAATTGGGAAAACGGTATTTATGAGCCTAAGATTAACCAACTAATACAGTTAGCGGATTTATTTAATGTTAGTGTTGATTATTTAATTGAACGAAAGTCTAACAAAAATATTGATGATATTTGTAAAGAATTGGAAAAGATTTCAAAAGAAGATTTTATAGAATTCATTAGAAACGAACTTAAAAAATAACTAATCTTCGTTATCTTCTATATGACGCAAATCCATCCTAAATAGTGAATCTTCAGGCAACCTGTATTTCAATAAAACATCACGTTCAATTAATGAATACTCTTCTTCGGTTATATCACCACTTTCGAGAAGAGATTTAAAATACTGCATCGAGACGATATAACTATGGAGTCTTTTTCTATACTCTTTAACTTTGTTAACATCAATCTCTAATATGTTATCTTGCTTTCTCATTTTAGCCCTCCTACTAATTTCACTAATCACTCTTGAATGCGAAAAATGGAAGTCAAAATAATAGTTTCTCGCAATAGGATTTAGTATCGTGCAATAAGAGAAAGTTTCGTGCAATAAGAGAAAGTTTCGTGCAATAAGAGATAATTTTTGTATCAATATCGGGGTACAAAAACGATGTTTTTAACATTTATTGCAATAGGATTATTTCAAAAAAGCTCGATGTATTCAAAGAAAAAAGCCAGACACTTCTCTGTATCTGACTTTAATTTTCTAAATGGTGATCCTAACGGGATTCGAACCCGTGAATGGTGCCTTGAGAGGGCACTGAGTTAAGCCGCTTCTCCATAGGACCAGCGAGTGTAATTATACACTCTTAGGTTTTTATTTCAAATTGGAAATAACTAGATCAAT
>JAIKYF010000029.1 GCA_024683495.1 Bacilli bacterium | reverse complement strand
TATAGCAAGAATAAAGAAAAATCTTTATCTAAAGATAATAAACCTAATAATGTTTTCTTTTTCTGAAGCATTATCTATGAATTTTGCCCCAAAAGAATTTATTATTTTATTAAGAAAGAAGGAAATCCTATGAGAAAAGATTTTGGCGCCAAACCATTAAGCTATCCCCAACCAGTTTTTATCATCGCGGCCTATGATGAAAATGGAGCCCCCTGTGCGATGAATGCCGCTTGGGGAGGAATCAGTGAAGAGAATCAATTATCCATTTGCTTAAGCGCATTCCACAAAACAGTTAAGAACATTTTATTAACTAAGGAATATACCGTTTCCATGGGCACCGCCAAAGAAGTGGTGGCCTGCGATTATGTCGGCATCACCTCAGGAAATGCCGAAGCTAAGAAGATGGAGAAGACTGGCTGGCACTTAGAAAAGGCCAAATACGTCAACGCCCCATATATCGATGAACTTCCAATAGCTTTGGAGTTAAAACTCATCGATTACAATAAAGAAACCTGCATCATGAGAGGCGAAATCGTCAATGTCGCCGTCAAAGAAGAAGTTCTCGACGAGAATGGCAATGTTGATGTCAATAAGGTTGGACCCATCGTCTTCGACCCCTTCAATAATGAATATGTTCGTCTCGGTGAGAAGGTTGGCAAAGCCTTCAATGCTGGGATGGCTCTTAAAAAATAAGCAGGAATTGCCGCGAATTTTTGGAAAAGTCGGATGGATTATTCTTCCGACTTTTTCAGTTTTTCATACAAAAAGCCATTTAATCGTTTTTGACAAGGGCAATATGAAATACTAAAGTATTTATAGCGATTAAAAATAATGATTTATACAGTCACTTTTTCACCAGCTTTGGATTACGTCGTTAGTCTCGCTTCTTTTCAAGAGGGGGTGATAAACCGCACGACCTCAGAAGTCGTTTCGGCTGGCGGCAAGGGCATTAATGTCTCAAAGGTCTTAGCTAATCTCAACACCCGTTCTGTCGCGGTAGGATTTTTGGCGGGCTTCACTGGGAAATATATCGAGCAGAATCTTAGAAGCTCCGGTATCGAAACCAATTTTATCTATCTCGAGGGGTCCTCTAGAATCAACGTTAAGATTACCTCTCCTAAAGAGACGGCGATTAACGGGATGGGCCCTTATATCAATCGTTTTGATATCGATAATCTTTTCTCTTTATTGGGTTCCTGCCATGATGGCGATATCGTCGTCTTCTCAGGAAAGATGCCATCTATCCTTGACAGTGAATTATTGAGGAAGCATCTGGGCATTCTCAAGAATAAAGGCGTCGATTTTGCCTTTGATACCGAAGATAAGATACTTCTGGATGCTTTGGAATTTAATCCTCTTTTGGTTAAACCCAATGTCAATGAGTTGAAATTATTGTTCGATGTTGATATCGATACCGAAGAAGATTTGATCGCTTGCGCCAGAAAGCTTAAAGACGGCGGGGCACGGAATGTCATTGTAACTATGGGTGGCAAAGGTGCCTACTTACTAACGGACGTCTCAGATTCGACTTATTTGATCAAAGCACCACAGGGCGAGACCAAGAATACCGTCGGCGCTGGAGATTCATTGTTGGCAGGATTCCTCCATCGTTATGAATTAACCCATGATCCGATCGATTCCACTATCTATGGAATCGCTTGCGGAAGTGCTTCGGCCTTCTCTGAAAACCTAGCCACTTTGGATGAAGTCGAAGCTCTATATGCCGAACTAAAACACTAAAATAAGCGGGATTTGCCGTGAAAAAAGGATCTCAGTCAACCTGAGATCCTTTTTTGTTTGGATTAGATGGTAGCCTTGTGGAAGACTTTTTTGCCCTTCTTGATGATAAGGCCATCCGCGAAGTCTTTTTTCTCATACGAGGCTTTGACATCGAGGACTTTCACTTCATTGACGGTGACGCCTCCTTGCTGGACTAAACGTCTGGCTTCGGATTTCGAAGGGGCGAGTTTGGTGGCCACTAACAGGGAGAGGACATCAATCTTGCCTTCGACAAAGTCGGCATCGGTAAGGGTGGTGGAAGGCATATGTTCGCTATCGCCAGCCCCCGAGAAGAGACTCTTGGCGGTTTCCTGAGCCTTATTGGCTTCCTCTTCCCCGTGAACTAATTTGGTTAATTCATAGGCGAGGATGGCTTTCTTTTCGTTGATGCGGTTATCTTCCCATTTCTCCATCTCATAGATTTGCTCAATAGGGATGAAGGTGAGCATTTTGATGCATTTCATGACGTCGGCATCATCGACGTTTCTCCAGTATTGATAGAAATCGAACGGGGAGGTTTTGTTAGGATCGAGCCAAACGGCGCCTTTGGCGGTTTTGCCCATCTTCTTCCCTTCGGAATTAAGAAGGAGCGTGATGGTCATCGCGTAGGCATCTTCACCTTTCTTCTTTCTGATGAGTTCGGTACCGGCGAGCATGTTGGACCATTGATCGTCGCCGCCGAATTCCATGTTGCAGCCATATTTCTCATGGAGGTAGTAGAAGTCGTAGGCCTGCATGAGCATATAGTTGAATTCAAGGAAGGAGAGGCCTTTCTCCATTCTTTGTTTGTAACACTCGGCACGAAGCATATTGTTGACCGAGAAGTGGGGCCCGACTTCTCTCATAAACTCAATGTAATTGAGCTTTAAGAGCCAGTCGGCATTGTTGACCATGATGGCTTTGTCTTCACCGAATTCGATGAATTTTTCCATCTGTTTCTTAAAACATTGGCAGTTATGTTCGATGATTTCTGGAGTCATCATCGAGCGCATATCGCTTCTCCCTGAGGGATCGCCGATATAGCCGGTTCCGCCGCCGACGAGGACGACAGGACGATTGCCAGCCATTTGTAATCTTTTCATTAAGCAGAGGGCCATAAAATGTCCGACGTGGAGAGAGTCGGCAGTAGGATCGAAGCCAATATAGAATTTAGCACCGCCTTTGTTGATCAATTCGCGGATTTGGGGTTCGTCCGTAACCTGGGCAATGAGGCCACGGGCTTGGAGTTCTTCATAGATTTCCATAATTGCTTTTCCTTTCTGTTGCCTACTTATTTTAGTCTTTAATAAAAGACTTGCCACTTAAAATTAGTTGGCAAGCCCTAAGTTCTTCATTTCCTAATGAAGAGCAGCGATGAAGATGGTTATTAAGTATATGAGCTCAAGGCCCCCGCATGAGCCAAAGATGATCCAATCCGCTAACTTTAATTTGAAGCCGCGATTATAGATGACGGTAACGAAGAAATGGGTCGATAAGAGAATCAATAATAGAATTGAGGCTATCGCTATTTGATAACCAACCTGAATGAGCATCATGCTGGTAGCCATTATTCCAACAGCCAGAACGATGTTGGTGGAAATATGTCTACCACCATTTTTGCCAGCAAACTCCCCAGAGATCTCTTCTTTGACAAAAACCAAAATTCCCGCGCAAATCCCCAATGAAATATGTGAAATTAGGGAGATTAAGCGAATTATTGAAGCGGGATTTTCGGATGAGATATCCAATATCGCAATCGTTTCGGCTCTACCGAGAATCACCTTATCAATTTCGGTAAAAGTGGCAACTGATCTATACATGGAGAAGTCGATTGCCTCGATTATCATTGTTACTTTTCTTATGGTTTGAGAGTCGATGAATGGATAGGCGACATTGGTGAACATGTTGTAAAAAGGTTTGATGTTTATGAAGAGCAAGAACCAAACCGCAGCCATAAGGATGATGCCGTCTAGAATCGTATTAACCTTCGAGATGATGAAACAATTGATGAAATAGTCCGCGGCGATTAACACTAACCCAAAGCCATAAGCCAAGGCGATATATCCACCATTTAGGCTGACTGGGACACGGGTCCATTCTTCTCTAATAACATTCCCGCCTAATTCAGCGGCATAGAATCTTGCGGCAGCGATTGATGCACCAAATAGATATCCAAGACTGAAGATCAAAAGCAAGACCACTAATCCAGTAACTAATTTATAGTTACGGAAGACGCTCCGATTGTAGGGAAGCTGAGCGATGATGTCGTTTTTCTTCCGACTAAAGCGGTGAGAGTAGACGAAGAACGGGAACACAAACGCCAAAATCAGGGATGGTATTACGAAAAATAGCGTCATGAAATCAGCATGACTCGACATGTAAGTGCCGTATGGGTTGCTGTAATATGTATCGTAAACATTGAATTGGGTGGCGGCGATGATTGAGAAACCCAAGATTGCCGATAAGAAAATCAAGGCGGCTGGGAGCCATTGTTTTATCTGATATTTAAGGAATGCTTTTACCATGGTTATTTGCCCTCCTTATTTTTGATCATCATCATTTCCAAGACGACGGCCTCATCAGGTTCGATGGTTATCTGTTCGAAAATCAAGGTCTCGTATTTTTCTTTGATTAAGGCTTCGATATCTTCTTTTTCTTTCACGACGAAATTGGTGACTGAACCAATCTTTTTCATGACGATGACTTCAAGTCCAAGTGCCTCTAAATCGCTTTGAGTAACTTCGGTTTTGAAGATGACCTGATATTTGACGAGCCCTTGGCCCATATCGATCGATTCGCCTTGTTGGCCGAGTTTTCCTTGATAAAGAATGACAAAACGGTCCGCTAATTGATCGAGGGTGTTGATGTTATGAGAAGCAATGATGATGGTTTTATCATCCTTATTCTCCTTGAGAATTTCTTCCTTAATATCATTTAAGACGAGAGGATCTAATCCATCAAAGCCTTCATCTATAAGGAGATATTTAACCTTTATCGCTAAAGAGATGGCGATATAAAGCTGACGCTTCATGCCCTTGGAGAAATTGGTGACTTTCTGATTTTTTGGAAGAGCGAATTTATCGATTAATCCCCAATATCTTTCGCTATCGACGTCATAGAAAGTGGAGTAGAAATCATAGACGTCTTTCATGGAGTAGTGGGCGGGGATATAGGGATCATCCGGCAAGAAGAAAACGTTTTTCTTAGCCTCTTGTGTGGTTGCCTCATTTTCATCGATATAAATGGAGCCTTCATCGAGGATATAGACCCCGGAAATCAGTCTCAACAATGTCGATTTACCAGCCCCATTGTGGCCAATGAGTCCGGTGATGCCGGCTGGGATGTCAATGGTTAAAGAATTGACGGCTTTGGTTTCGCCGAAGCTTTTGGATGCCGCTTTGATTTTAATCATGTTCTCCCCCTTTCTTCAGTTCTTTGACTGCGCTTTCAATCTCATCGAGGGAATACCCCTCTAATAGTAAATTTCCTATCTCGCCTTTTAATGCGTTGAGGTCTTTCGTTTCCCCTTTCTTGTCCGAAACGAAATAGCCTTTCTTTTCTATCGAGACCAAGTATCCTTCATCGAGAAGAATCTTCATGGCCCTGGCTACCGTATTAGGATTGATGCCTTCAAGGAGGGCGATCTCTCGAACGGATGGAAGCTGCGAGCCAGGCTCATATGCTCCGATTCTGATAAGTTTTTTATAATGCTCCGCCAACTGAATGAAAATGGGGGAGTTTCCACTGAATTTCATCTGGCTATATTGTATTAACTGTATTAACCAATAGCAATACAATATTGCAACTTCGTTAATAAACCCAAACCTCAATTAAAGATACATTAAATTTCAATTTAATGAAAATACAATACAAATCCCCACTATTTTGTTCATTCTCCGATTTGAAGAGAAAACTTGAGAGCCCATTTTGTTGAAAACAAAATCGATTGGATTAACATTTTCACATGTTTCTCGCAATCTTTTTGAACCTCCAAGCGATCGCCGCCACCCTAGGCTTATATTTCGGCTTGGGGCTTAATCATGATTGGTATTGGTTCTGGGTTATCATCATCGGAATCCCGGTTTTCTATCTCGGGGCTTTCATAGTTTACCTAATCGTTTTATTCATCGCCTCCCAATTCATCTCTTCGAAAAAGGAGAGAAAGAAGATCAATAGATTCGCAACTTTCTTAATCAAAGAGACCTGCGTCAACATTTGCCTCGTCTGCCGAGTGAGAATCCATCGTAAGAACTGGAAATCCATTCCGAAAGATACGAACTTTGTCTTAGTCTCTAATCACCTCTCCGTCTTCGACAATATGTGTGCTTTGGCAGCCTTACCGACCTCCAAGATTCTCTGTATCTCCAAAGGCGGGAACTTCAAAATCCCAATCGCCGGGAAATTCATCACTCTTGCTGGATATTTCTCCATTGACCGCGATAATCAATCAAAAGGCATAGAGACCATCGAACAAGCCGAGAAAGCTATGCTTGAGCAAGGCGTATCAATCTACGTCAATCCAGAAGGCACGAGAAGCAAGGATCATAAACTCCATGAATTCCATAACGGAACCTTCCGTTTGGTTACTGAAACTAAACGCCCACTAGTTGTGATGTCAGTCGAAAACACCTGGCAAGTCAGTCATAATTTCCCTTTGAAACCCACTCATGTTCACCTTGATATAGTTGATATCGTCCCTGGCGAAGAATGCGCCACGACCTCAACTGCCGACCTTGCCTTAAGGGCCTATAACGCGATAGCAAAAAATTTAGATAAACATCAAGTATTTGTTTCGGAGGAAAAATAATGAACTACATCTTGTTTAATCCATTAGCTGACAACGGAGCTGGCGAAGAAAACGCCAAAACTCTCTTGCCCGAACTCAAAAAGGTTTTCCCAAACCCAGAAACCAAGTCCGTTCTCGAACTTGAGAATTTCTACGAAAACCTCAAAGAGGAAGACAACGTTGTCTTAATTGGCGGAGATGGCACCCTTAACCATTTCGTCAACGACATCAAAGGCGTTTGCCCTAAAGGCAACGTCTACCTTCGCCAAGCCGGCACCGGTAATGATTTCTTGAATTCCTTGCCGGCTGATGCGGTTAAAGATGGCCTCGTCTTATTGAATCCATATCTTAAGAATCTTCCAACCGTCACCGTCAAAGGAAAGACCTATTACTTCATCAATGGCGTTGGCTTCGGGATCGACGGCGAATGCTGCCGCGTGGCCGATGAGCAAAAAGCCAAAGGCAAAAAGAAGATCTCCTATCCTCTTATCTCCATCAAACTCCTCTTATTCACCTTCAAACGTCCAGACGCGGTCGTCAAAGTCGATGGCAAGGAATATAAGTTCCACAAAGCCGGCATTGCTTCTGCGATGTTTGGCGCCTGCTATGGCGGTGGCATGCATATCGCCCCAGATCAAACCCGTGATAATGGCGTTCTCACCAACGTCGTCTTCCATAAGGCCAGCCGTATCAAGACTTTGATGGTCTTCGTGAAGACCTTCAAGGGTGAGCACGTCAAATACAACAAGATGGTCAGCATTTTGACTGGCAAGAAGATCGAAGTCACCTTCACTAGACCATGTGCTCTTCAAATCGACGGTGAGACCATCAAAGACGTCACTTCTTACGTTGCCGAAATTAAATAGTCCATCTACTTAATAAAAGAATAGGGAAGCATCGCGCCTCCCTATTTTCGTTTATTTATTAATAAATCTATCTTCCCT
>JAIKYF010000141.1 GCA_024683495.1 Bacilli bacterium | reverse complement strand
GACGGTGGCCACTTTACTTACGTCATTAGTGAATCCGATTTCTTTTAGGCGGGTGATTTTGCTTTCTTCCATTTTGTTGTTTCCTTTCTATTTCTTTCCTCCCATCATATTGGCTAAGAATGAGAAGATATGTGCTAATAAGGCGACTTTCCCTGAAGTCTGGACGGCATTATTGGGATCGAAGTATTCTCCTAAGGGCTCTTCTAATCTCCAGGAGGGGTAGGAATCTCTATTTGGCTTAATGGAATCATTGACGAATTCTCCGGTCACGATATGGACGTAGCCTCCTTTATAGCTAATCCAGGGATCTCTCCCTTGCAATAACTCATTATCGATTTCTTGGCTTTCGCACCGATAGAGAAGATATCGAGCATGCGTATAGGTGTAGTAGATGGCCGTATCGACATCGGAGAAACTCATTCCTAAGGCGTCCTCGAGTCTTTGAAGCTCATCTTCACCTTCATGGGCGGCTTCATAATCATCACGGATGAAGCAGGGGTGACCATAGTGGTAATAGCCGGTGAAACCTTTCATTGCTACTCTTATTCGAGAAGGTATTTTCTAGCCAATTCTTCAAAATATTCACGCAAAGCCTCATTATTTTTGAAAAATTCGCCAGTGTCTTTGATGATGTCTTCCCAATAAAGAATTTTCAAGAATTCCTTATTGCTGACGTATTCCAGGCAAGAGTCTAGCTCTTTTCTAGTCAAGACATTCCCATACATGGTGAGGAAGAAGGTGTAGTCTCCTTCTTTCGAATTAGCGCAGCAGATGTTTCTAAAAGCCTGGTAATGCTTCTTCATAAATATGAAGGGATTGTCAAAATCAAGAATAGATCCTTCTTTTTCCACCATTTTTCGATATTTCTCATCGTAGATCTTCAATAGGTTCTTATCGCTTTTGTCGTGCTTAGGCTGACATTTTTTGGCGATTCCTCTTTCGGTGTATTTGATTTCGAAGAAGTATTTGTGACCCTCGGTGTCCTCGCAATAGAAATCGAAATTTGAATCCCCATAAAGGGATTTATCGACTTTTTCAAATTTCATGGTGCTGGGATTGACATGAATCTCTTTATTTATCCATCTAGAGAGGATCAAACTGAGATTCTTAGCTTCTTCATCCATCAGCATCGCGAAATAATTGACGCAAAGAGTCTGCGAGGAATTAAGGTGGAACCAATCGTGGTGGCGATCTTCTGGTTTCAAAGAGTTTCTAGCAATGTCATTTATGTAATTTCTCTCGCCTTCGACTTTAGGTAAGATATGTTTATACTCTTTTCCGTTTTTCTCGTAGATTCCGTTAGAAGGAATTTCGAGTATATTGATCTTGTAATCGGCGAGATGCGCCTTGATGTCTCCATACCATTTCTTGTAATTTGTCATTTCTGTCCCTTTCTTTAAAAATCACCAGCAAAAACGCACTATTTTATTTAATTTTCACTTCAACCCTTACTAATGAGGGATCGAAATATTCAGGGCGACTGGCGATATTTCCACGGATATTGGTGGTTGGTTTGATTTTATTGGCCTTCCAAATCTTAGTTGAATTCGTCCCATTTTTATAGATCCAGGTGATGGTGGCTTCCTTCTTTGCCATCAACTCTGATTTAAAGACTTCAAGATCGCTTGGGGTGAAATCAATCGGCGCCTTGGATGATGTGGTTCCTTTTCTATGAGTGGCAGGGACATAGAGCCCCCTATCTTTCATGAACTCCTTATATTTTCTTAAGGCACAGATGGTGGTGTGGCGGTCATCGGGATCTTTTTCTCCGCCGGGAGCATAATCCACGAGAATCCGGTCGATTTTCTTTTGGAAGGTTGCGATATTGATGCCTTCGGCCTTGATGACTCTTTTCACACAAGCGAAATAGGAATCGATGGTGTTGGTGCTCTTGACTTTGGCGTCGAGGTAGGTCCGGAAATCCTGAAGATGCTTAATCACCGCGTCATCTTTGGTGACGATGAGGCCCGATAATTTCTTAATGAGGCGATTTTGCTCGTCTTTATAGGCATCCATGTATTTTTCTAATTCGGCTTTGACGATTTTCTTGACTTCCTCGGGGTTATAGCCTCTATCTTTTTGGAAGGCATGGATCTTATCGAGCCTCTTTTGCCTTTCCTCCAAGGACAAATCCCCTAAGACATCGGTATCATGGAGCAAGAATTCCTCAACGGTGCTTTCACCTTTTTTATGATTGGCGGCTTTATCGACCAAAAGGATATTGGCCCGGCAGTTTAGGCCACAGGAGTCAATATTTGTCGGAACGACGTGATCGCATTCAAGGTTGCTCCTATCCGCGGCTAAGACTTCCGCTTTGATGTCGCGCCCAGTATAAGGGCATTTGAAATCGAAGTAAGCGGCGTTATCGATCATGTCCTGGTCGACTGGATTGCCGAATTTGTTCTTCGAAATTTCAGCGATGATGGCCCTAACGACCGAATTGGCGACTTCGGCGGCAGAGATTTTGATGGTGCGTGAGAGAAGCTTCATATTAAATTCCTTTCCTTAAGTTTGAGCGAATAAGAGAGAAAATCAAAGACGGAATATCATATTCGCTGCAAAACTTATTTTTTCAGCGATTATAGTATAAACTTGTTCTTGTACTATTTTTCGGACATATGAAAGGATTCTTTTTCTTTTTCTTGAGGCACTCTCGAAGAAAAAGAAAAGGGCTTACTTTCATAAGCCCCAAGTAAGAGAAACGATTATTTCACCAATTCGTAAGTTACGCTTTCCTCGGTGATGACCTTTTTATAGATGTATTCAACTTCGGTATCGGTAGCTTCGTTTTCAAGTTCGACGTAGAAGTAGGTCTCGTTATTCTGGACTTTCCTAGTCAAGGAATACTCTTTTTCGTTGAGTTCGATGGAGAGCTCGACTTCGTTTTTGGCCGGATCATTCTCGATCTCCATTTCATAGGATGTGAGCAATTTTCCGCTTTCGACGATTTCGTAGCCATATTTGGTCTCGGATTCGAGTCCTTCGATCTCGTTTTTGGAGGTGACTTTGGTATAGGAAGTCAAATCTAGATTCTTATAGAGATAGAAGACGCTCTTGATCTCGGATTCATTGCTTTCGATTTCTTCGCTTAATTCAAGGCGGAAGGTATAGGTATTCTCGCCTTGGACAGCGATGCCAGAGTATTGAGTTTCTTTCTCGATTTCCTCTTCATCGGCGTCATCGTCTTCATCCTCGCCTTCATCATCCTCATCATCTGACTCATCGTCGTCATGATCGTTTTCATCATCGTCTGACTCATCGTCGTCTGAATCATCATCGTCGTCATCGACTCTGGCGTTTTTTCTATCTAGTTCGTCATCGTTATCCGAATCATCGATGTCGTCAGAGTCATCGTCTGAATCGTAGATGTCATCGGAATCGTCGTCATCATCGCTGTCGAAATAGGAGGTAGAGGAACTCATGCCTCCTTCCTCACGATGGGTGATGTCGTTATAGTACATCGAATAAGTCTCGGAGGTCCCGAATAGATCAGTGAAGGTGATGTCTTCTCTAAAGGCATATTCAGCCTTATCGCTGGCGACGGGGGTGACGGTGTAGTTATTCTCGTTAGCGATGATCGTGTCGAATTGATAAAGGAGGTCCTGAATGATCTCTTCATCGGTTTTGGTGTAGTCTAACTCCGCTCGTTTAAGGAGCTTAGGGAGCTCATTAACATGCGATTTCTGATTGACGAAGCTCGAACTCAATAAGGGGGTGGCAGTGGAGGCTAAGGCCTTGACCGACATCTTCTTATCATCGGGGATGAGGATAGAGGGGGTGTTGGGGTTAGCGGTGGCTTTGGGGGCCAAGGCGATGGCAAGGGCGATGGCCCCGGCCGCGAGGGCGGCCCCACCGAAGATGGAGGTGAGGATGATCACGGTTTTCTTGTTATTCTTCTTTTCTTTCATGATGATTTGGTCTTTGATGCCCTCAAAGCCAATATCGGTGGTGGTGATTTCCTTGACCTCTTTCTTATATTGATCCTTGAATGACATAGTTTAATTTCCTTTCTTATAATTCTTATAATGTTTTTTGAGTTTTTTGATCGCCTTATAGTAGGAGGCTTGGACTTGTCCGAGGCTTAGTCCTGACTTTTCGGCGATTTCCCTGAAGGAGAGGTCGAAGACGATTCGGTAATTGACGATTCTCGCTTCCTCGTCCTCCAGAAGGTGGTTGATGGTGAGAAGGGGGTCAGTTTCTTTATCGAGCTGGCCATAGTTCTCGATATCTTCC
>JAIKYF010000128.1 GCA_024683495.1 Bacilli bacterium | reverse complement strand
ATTGATGACTTTCTTTACTTCCGGATATAAGGCAAGGGCCGCCGATAAAGCGGAGGCGGCGAAGCCCTTCCCGATTCCCGAGGTCACCAAAAGGAAATCCTTCCCCCGATATCTTAATTCATGGATTTTGGCGTATCCGACTTCTCTTTTTCCAATAAGGTCGGAGGACTCTAGAAGAAGGGAGACTTCCTTCTCCATGGCCGCGATGATCAATACATTATATTTCATATAGACCCTATTATAGATGATTCTCGCCCTCTTGATAAACCATTATCAATCGGGAATGAATCTATCTTAGAGGATGGCCGCACATTTATAAATAACGTTGCTAAATGGCAAAAATTGTCGAAAAGTATTCCCTCTTGCCTTATCTAAGGCTATAATAAGGTCAACAAAAGTAACCTATATGCGAGCGTCAGGGGATTGTTTCTTTTGACGGTCCTTCGCCAAAAGAAACCTTTTTTCTCTCCCAAAGCTCGCGAGGAGGGAAATAAATGAATAAGTTATTGATAGGACTATGTGCCGCCGCCCTTACGATGGGTGGTGTTTCGGTTGGCGCCGTCGCGCTCAATCACCATGCTGAAGAAGCCAAGGCGGAAAATGTCACCACCATCTATTTCAAAGATGCCGGTTGGTGGGCAACCGATAGTGCGATCACGGGATATTATACCTGGGGAACCGCCGGCACCAAAGCCGATTGGCCGGGCGAAAACATGACTTTGGTCAGCGATAGCCTCAGCACCTCAGGCGGAAATATCTGGAAGGTTGATCTCGATTTGGATAGTTACCAGACTATCGTTTTCACTAGGCGCGATAATAATGGCTCAGGATATTGGAATTCCAAAACTGTCGATATTTCCTTAGCAGCTTTCGATTCCGCTAAGCCAATGTATGACATCAGCGGAACTACCGCGGTTTATGGAGGCACCGGCGCCACGGGCAATTGGGTCGCTTATGAAGAGCCAGAACCCACCCCAGTCATCGCCAACGGGACTTATTTGGTCGGCACCCATAATAGCTGGACCGCCGATAGCAATAGCATCGGCGCCACCGACCACGGCACCGACAAAGCCGCTTGGGAGAATATCGAACTAGCGGCCGCCGTCGAATTCAAACTCCGCGTGGTCCAAAGCGGAAGCGCCGATGCCTGGCTTGGCTATGACCAAATCGCCGGAGGAAGCAACTACGTCACGAAAAATACCGCGGAAAGCGAGGATTATAACAACATCATCGTCAATGCGGCCGGTCATTATAACATCTATCTAAACGCCTCTAACGAGATCTATATCTCGATGGTCGATACCACCCCAGACGGCATCTATATGGTCGGCACCCACAATAGCTGGAATCCTTTAGCCGAAGGGGCCGCGACTGGCGTAGTCACCGAAACCGAGCATAACCAAGGCGAATGGAAAGCCGTCAGTTTAGCTAAAGACGTCGAATTCAAACTCAGAGTCCGTTCAGGAGGCGCCGACACCTATTATGGCTTCGACGCTCTTGCGGGTGGAACCGGGCAAAGCAAGTTCGTCGTCTCCGCAAGCGACAATAACTTCAAAGTCGATACCGCCGGCACCTATTCGATTTATCTCACTAAGAGCGGAGAGGTCTATATCGATGACGATAATTATGTCCCAGATGTCCCAGCCAATGATGGCTATTACATTTGTGGCAACGCCACCTTCACCGGAAATGAAGCCACCGCTTGGAAATATAGCGGAGCCACTAAATTAGGCGATCCCGATGACGGATCATCCGATAAGGCCAAAGGCCAAATCACCGTCGGTGTCGGAACTGAGCTTAGAGCCCGTTCCTATCTCTCATCAACCGACACTTGGTTAGAGCCCGCCTCTCCAACTGGCTATACCTTCGCAACCGTTAATGGCAGCAATTACGTCTTCACCAAAGCCGGCACCTATACCTTCTACATCAATGAGAATGATCAACTCTGGGTCACTGGCGAAGCCGGACACCCAATCGTTGAAACCGATCGAGTCTATATCTCCACCGGCAACTATGGCGATGGACATGACTTATATGTCTACACCTGGGACGATGAGACCCATAACGCCGAATTCCCAGGGGAGAAGATCACGGAAATGACTGGCGTCAGCTGCACCGACGGACTTAACTTCAATAGCGCCGGCGGAATCTATGAGATCCCCGCCACCTCCTTGAAAGACAAGTTCATCATCTCCGTCTATAACGGCGAGGCCAAAGTCGTTCAGACTGGCGATATCGCTAGGGAAGGCGGCTTATATGTCAACCCAACCTTAGGCACCGAGCACACCGGCACGACCGAGATCATCGCTTCCGAAGCTTATTTAGCCAAGGCCATCGTCGATAAGATCAACGCCACGGAGCATGATTCGGTCTGCGAGGTCATCCCAACCGATGCCAAAGCCTTAGTCGAGAAATACGATGAGCTCCATAGCGATACCGATGTCATCGACGCCGCCACCTATTGGACTTATGAATCGACTTCGATGGCTGCGAAGACCAAGAACGTCACCATCGCCAAGATGATCCCTCAGCTTAGAATCTCCGCGGCGAAGGTCGCCCCTAGCGCCTGGGCCTTTAAAGATGCGGTGGATGAGAACAACCTCACCCCGATCATTATCACCATCGTCTCCATCACCTTAGCCAGCGCTTTAGCGGTCTATCTCCTCTCCAAGAAGCGTCGCGGCTAATAAATAGCAGTCCCTCCTAGATGAGCCTTGCCCCCGAGGCTCATCTTTTTCTATTTATTTAAAGAAACACATTAAATATATAGTGTATTATTCGATTTTGTGGTGGACTGATATATATTCGTTTGAAAAGAGGAAAATTAACCACAAAAAAACTTATTACCTTGAGAGAAATTTAGTAAAAAATAAAAATTGAAAGCGCTTTCATTCTAGTATTTGGTGTTTTTTTGTAATATTCGCTTGACATACCTTCGTAGGAAAGTATCATCACAATCATACAAGTGGCATTTTTGCATACTTTTCGTAGTAAAATGGCCACTTAGAATGTAAGTTATTCGTCAACAGGGGGCATTTATGAAAAGAGGAATAATTGGAGCCGTTTTAGCGGCTGGTGTCGCAAGCGTCGCCGGAGTTTCTGCCATCGCTGTCGGAAACGTTAATTTGGCTACCGTCAACGCGACCACTGCGCAAACCACAAGAAGAATCTGGATTATCAACAACACATACACCGAAGGAAATCAAGGCTGGTATAAATGGATACATATCGGCGTTTGGGATGCAACCAATAGTAAGTGGTATGCGACTAGCGAAGCCCTTGGATCTGATTATTATAGAGGATTGGTTTTTGCCGATTTGCCAACTACCTGCACTAAAATTGTTGTTCATGGCGGGGAAACTGCTGCGGCCGCGATTACTTGGGGAACCGATGAAAATGCCGGTTGGAAAAGCGCAGATATTACTTTAGATACCTGGGGCACAACGACAGGCGATGTCTATAAATTTGACACTATTTATGAAAAAGATCTCGCACGTGGATATGACAATTCAATAAGAACGGCCGGTTTAGGTCAAAGCCAATTGGAATATTTGCTTTCCTTCTATGATACCTGCGCAACGGATTACGCCAGTGGTTACAATTCCTATAAGCAACTTTACTACAATTTCTTAAAGCCAACGGATAAGTCATTTATTTCTGCGGCTACTGTGAATAAAGCCAATAAGGAACCTGGGACCGGTGTTTCTGCGGTTACCAAGCTTACCCGCATGAAGGCGAATGCCGAAGCAGATCAGGGCATTTCATTACCGGATTTCTTAAGCTAATAAATCCACATAATCAGAGAAATGAAGCCAAAAGTGGCTTCATTTTTTTATCTCCTTATAATTATCAATGTTATCTATGATATAAGAAGACTCATCTCATATAGCGTTAATAGGTAAAATAGCTTCCATCATATAGTGCCTAGAAATCATCACGCAAGAATCTATTGAATTCTCATTCACACTAAATAATGATTAACGATGATTTTCTAATTCGAAACAAACGAAACACATTCGATATTTCCCGTATTATTTGATGTTGCAGGGGGTTTTCCTTTACACTTAAAGTGACCGTAAATTAAGACACATTAAATAAAGGCGAAATATCAAGTAGGGAAATATCCGATAAATTCTACAATGAAAGCGCTTTACTAATTACATGAATAGGAATAGAATGATTACATTAAATTATTAGCGGAGTCAGTGGTTTGCATAGG
This sequence comes from Bacilli bacterium, assembly GCA_024683495.1. Lineage (GTDB taxonomy): Bacteria > Bacillota_I > Bacilli_A > RFN20 > CAG-826 > UBA4951. Next base: position 3,765 of record JAIKYF010000128.1, on the reverse strand, counting down.
GAATCGCCCCGATTCGAAATGAGACTGTCTTTTCTCTGCTAGGAGGGAAATAATGAAAAAACTTTTAATTGGACTTGGCGCGTTGGCCATGGCCGCAGGCGTTGGATCCGCGGTTGCCGTCAATGCCGTTCCAGTCCGCGAGGCTAAAGCCGCCACAACCGAGACCACTTTTTATGTCGATGTTTCTACTAGTTACTGGTCCACTCTTGAGGGATTTAGTATTGGCAATGTCAAAGTGCATTATTGGGTAGAGACGGGAGATAAAAACGTTTGGATTTATGATGAGAATACTGGAAGAGGAACGCAAACAATTGGATCCATCACATATGTCACATTCTCTATCGGAAGCGATAATCCAACTGGATTTGAAGTCTATTACGGCGAGAAAGATAAGGATGAGAATATTTCGTCTTGGACGTTATTCAGTTCCTTTACTGAAGGGCAGAATTTGATTACTGTTGGTAATTCTGGCGACGGAGTCAATCAAGCGGTCACTTTAGGAACATTGGATCCAGGAACAGTTTATACAGTCACCAAGAAAGGTGTCGATAATATAGGAACAGAAGAATGGACGATTGGGACTTCTCAGGTCCTCAGTGGTGATTCTTATGATGTTCCAGCCACTCCACTTAGAGAAAATGCCGTCTTCGTCGGATGGTATACCGATAAAGATCATACAGTCGCCTACACCGGCACCGCAAGTGTCACCGAAGACTTCACTATCTATGCCTATTATACTTATCACGAGAATTGGGCTGGAAATATCACAATTGATTTAGGTTATGATGGCGGTGTTTCTGGACTGGCTTCTACCGCCCACAACTTCGCTATCTATCTCGCAAGTGATGATTGGACTTTCACTGGATGGACTTCATACGTCAGCCAAGCCGAAGACGAATGTCTTGTTACCCTTCCATACAGTGTCACATTCGAACCGACTCTTATGATCGTCGTTAGATATGCGTCTACAGTCACCGAAGAAGCTTGGGAAGCCGATAAATGGGGCACAAAGGAAGCTCAATCCGGGAATCAGGAATTTGCGAATCATATCGGTTTTTCTGATGGAACAACCATCTTCTCTGGGGTCCCGACCGTCATGGGTGGCGTCAGCGGGCAGGATTGGTCACAAATCGAGACATTAAGCTCCTCCAAATTGAACGGCACCAACCACGCCGAATTCTATTCAACGACTGTCGCTCTTACCCAAGGCAATGCCTTCAAGGTCGTTTATAACGGAACTTATTACGGCACTCATTCCACCCACGCTAGCTTGGCTTCCGCCTTCAGTGGCGAAGGCGACAACGATATCGAAGTCCTCACCAGCGGCACCTATTGCCTCTATTTCGATAGCTACACAAAATCCACCTATATCACCACGGCTGCCTTAGTCGCCGATGACGCCGATGAATGGGGAGAAACATTCTTGTCCGGTATCGTCTGCGATGGCGAAGGAAGCATCACTTCTGGCTCTTGGAGCACTTTCGCTGAAACCTATGCCGCCCTCCACGATACCGTCAAAGCGGTCTTCCTTGGCATTGCTGAAGATGGATCTGAAAATACTTATGCTGAACATGCCGTCAAGAGATACGACTACATCATCAAGAAGTATGGCACCAACACCTATGCTAACTTCATGAATAGAACCGTTGTGTATCCTGAAGGCCCTGCCAACTCCGGAATGTTCAATTTGATCTCTGAAGAGAACAACAACGCCGCTCCAATCATCATCACCGTCTCTGCCATCACCTTGGCAGCGGCCACTGGATTATTCTTCCTCCTTCGTAAGAAGAGAGCCTAATCATTCTTGATTAAATCCTAAAGAGACCTTCGGGTCTCTTTTTCATAAGAAAAAGAACTTCAATTATGAAGTTCTTTTCTTAGATTTAATCGAATGAATTAGAGTAAAGCGAGAATGGCTTCCTCAACTTTCTTGAGGTTTGCGGTCGGTTCGAATCTTGCGACGACCTTGCCTTCTCTATCGACTAAGAATTTGGTGAAGTTCCATTTGATCTCGGGATTATTCTTATAATCTTTATCGATATTCTTCAGCATGGCCTTCATCGCCAAAGCGGTTGGGCCATGGCCAAATCCCTCAAAGCCTTTCTCGGCTTTGAGGTATTTGAATAAGGGGATGGCGTTTTCCCCATTGACGTCGCTTTTCTTGAATTGGGGGAATTTGGTGTTGTATTTCAAGGTGCAGAACTGGTGGATATCCTCATCGGATTCAGGAGCTTGGCCAGCGAATTGGTTGCAGGGGACATCGATGATCTCCAATCCTTTCTCGTGATAGGCCTCATACCATTTTTCCATCGGCTCATAATGAGGGGTGAAGCCACAGCCGGTCGCCGTATTGACCACTAAGATGACCTTTCCCTTATATTCGCTTAAGGATAATTTGCTGCCGTCTGGTATTTCGACTTCGATATCATAGATGCTCATAAATAACCTCCATCAATATTATATTTGATACAATCTAATTTTACACAACTGAAACTATATGGCAAGCCTTTTCTTACGGAAAATGGCCTCAGCTTTCTGAGGCCATCTTCTTAGAATAAGGTTCTGAAGATTCGGAGGAAGCCCGCGACCAAACGAGGGAAGGCCCCGACATGATAGTCTTTGTCGACAAGCTGAGAGACGCTTTCCATCTCCCTGAAGTCCTCGACCATTTCTTTAATGCAAGGGGCATCGACGAAGGTGGCTCCGCATTCGAAGTGGTGGGTCAGGCTTCTGAAGTCGAAGTTGATGGTGCCACAGAAGGCCAGCCTATCATCGGCCACGGCTTGCTTCTCATGGTTGAAGCCCGGGGTGTAGATGTAGATTTTGACTCCTGCTCTCACCAACTGGGCGAAATCGCATCTCGCCATCCAATAAACCGGCTTTTTATCGGGGATTCCTGGAACGAATAACTTAACGTCAACTCCCCGCTTAGCGGCGCTTTTAAGCCCTTCCATCATTCGGTAGGAAGGAATTAGATAAGGGGTGGAGATCCATAGGCTATGCTGGGCGGCGGCCATGATCTGAAGATAGTTCTCTTCGCCAATCGCCTCATTCCCATCGTAGCTGCCAGGGCCATCCCCAAAGGGGAAGCAGAAGCCTGGATCATCGAATTTAGGATATTCCCCATGGAAATAATGATCATACTCGCTGATGCATCCGGCGGAGAGATCGTAGTTTTGGAGAAAGGTGGCGATTAAGTTGGCGATGGCGGGTCCTTCGATCTTGACCATCGTGTCTTTCCAATAGCCGAAGCGGACGATGTCGTTAGCGTATTCATCGGCCAGATTCATCCCGCCCGTGAAGCCCATCTGGTGGTCGATGACCGCGATTTTGCGGTGGTCACGGTTATTGTAGGCTCCCGATAGAATCGGCCTAAAGGGATGGAATTTATAGCATTTGATGCCCTTTTCCCTCATCAAACGGGGATAGGCGCTTGGGAGTAAGCCAAAGGAGCCCATATCATCATAGATAAGGCGGACTTCGACTCCGGCCGCGGCTCTTTCGATCAAGACTTCCTCGATGGCCTTCCATTCTTTTCCTTCTCCGATGATGAAGAATTCCATGAAGATATATTCTTTGGCTTTCTTGATGCTTTCGATGAAGTCCGGGAAGAAAGTCTCCCCATTTTTATAATAGGTGATGTGGTTATTGGTGGTGGCCTCTAATTTGGTGACCCTTCTTAGATAACGGAAGATCGATTGGTATTGATGGGGGACTCCCTTTCTAAAGAGTTCGACGTCATATTCGGAAAGGCGGAATTTCTCT
>JAIKYF010000023.1 GCA_024683495.1 Bacilli bacterium | reverse complement strand
TATCTTAGATAATTGTCTTGTTATTTTGTCGCGTGAAATATTTGATCACATCCAATTACAGTATGATCTTAAGCAAGTTGGATTAATTGGTGGTTCATCTTATAGAATTCCTATTTATGCATTTGAATACAAAGGAGAATTAATTGGGGTGTATCTTGCACCAATGGGCTCTGTTTTATGCGCTGGTAATATTGCAGAGTGTGCTCATATCACGGGTGCTACCAAATTTGTTATGTTTGGTTCTTGCGGAACACTAGATAAAGAAGTAACCAAAGGAAAATTTGTTATCCCAACTGAAGCATATAGAGATGAGGGGACATCATATCACTTCATGCCTCCTAGTGATTTTATAAAAATCAATAATGCAGACAAAGTTGAATTCATTTTTAAAAAGTTAAATATTCCATATGTGAAGGGTAAAACGTGGACCACCGATGGTTTCTTGATGGAAACGGTTAACAAAGTAAAAAAGAGAAAAGAAGAAGGCTGCATAGTAGTGGAAATGGAACTTGCAGCATGTCAAGCAGTAGCCAATCACTTCAAACTCGAACTCTATGACTTTTTACAACCAGGGGATGTTTTAATTGAAGGAGATTACGATAAAACTCTTCTACATTCCGCTAACCACGATTTAATAAAATTAGATATTGGGTTAAAAATAATTGAAGAAATCTAAAAGCTGTGTTCGGTATGGGGCAGTAGGTGTTCGGTTTGTATCATTTCTGTCCATTTAGGCTGTTAAGTGGTGCGAAAAAATGTCCGCATCTCGAAAAAAATCCTTTATTACTTGATGCGTTGTTTAGATGTAAAGATGTAGAAAAAGCTGGAACAGGTTTTAAAAGAATGAATTAATTATGCAAAGAAAATGATATTAATTGCCCTTATGAAAATCTTGCACGCGGCTTTAATTGTATTTTTTATAGGAAAAGTGTCCAAGCAAATGTCCAAGCAAAACTAACCGAAAGAGATAATAAAGTTGTTGAATTATTGTTGTCAAATCCATCTTATACAATTAAGGAATTATCTATGAAACTAAGGTTGACTTGGCCACCAAAAAGAATGAGCTTTGCCGCGAATATCTTAAGGCAATGACTCCTGCCGATGTTACTTATGAAGTCCGCCCACCATCAAAGAACTCAAGAAAAGAGGCTATAAGATTGCGATTGGCTCCAGCAGCAAAAACACTAAATTCATCCTTGAGAGAGTGAACCTCATCAATGAATTCGACGCCATCAGCGACATCACCAATTACCGCCGGAGCGATTATTGCCAATCGAGGTTCTCTTCTCTTTTAAAACCCTTTAAGTAAATTTGGCTCATAGAATAATCTCTAGATCACCGAAAATATTTGGTGGTCTCTCTAAATTGCAGTTTTTACATTAATATCTAAATGTTCCTAAAATCTAGAATTTCTCGATATTTGTAAATTTATGTACCTGGCCACTACGTTCACAAGGATAATTAAATTATCTATAATTTAGTTACCGCTAAAGTGTCTATAAAAATATCGTAAGGGATATGCGATTTTTTGCGTATCTAAATAGGGGGACCAATGAAAACCAAAGTACTGAAAGATATTTTGCTTAGAATCCAAATAGACGATAGGAGAATAGTGACCGGGGTCTTCAATCCAAAAACGAGAGGCTTCGAAAATTTTTCCTATAAACTCGACGGCCTAAATATTGAGAAAACGCTTCGAATCGTCAATGTGACCGACGATGGGAGAATTGATGTCTCTTATGTCTTTTCTGATGACTATAACGTTCAACATATCTATTTCCCAGTCGGGGGACAATTAACTATTCCCGATCACTATGGGAGTCATGATGTCGATATCGTCATCGAAACCATCGCTAGGGAAGTGGAGATCGATGAAAACGATCTGACTCTTAGTGTTAGAGAGCTCGCTAGCGAAGGCCGTTACTACAAAAAGGGCAACCTTGAATTCGAAATCCCCGCCAAAGCGGGAATGACTTTCTCCACCTCCTTAATGAAGGGAGAGCAGAAAGAAGTTCTTGTTAAAGCGGTCTCTGGAGCTAATGTCACACTCGAAATCAAAGGAAAAGAATATACCATCAATCCTTGGGTTTGCAGCCGAATTTACGAGCAAGATTATGATGGGGTCATCAGCGAATGGTTCCTCGAGGTCCACCTTTCGATTGAGGAGGCGCTATTTGTAGCGAGATAAAAATGAAAAAGATCATCTATAGACTTTATGACGTCACTTATGGCGAAAAAGATAATCTTCAACCGCTAAGCGAAAAAGAATTCTATGTCGAGGTCGTCACCATGGACGTCCTTGATAATATCATAGTCAAAATCGATAGAGTCTTAGACCATGCGGTCATCATTTCCTGCATGGGCAAGAGTTATGAATTAAAAGAAGACGAGAAGATCGATTTTGAGGCTGAGGGTGAAGACTATATTCACGATGGAAGTGCACCTATCTATCATTTCGAAATCGAATTCATCGGCGATAAGCCCAAAACCCCTAAAGAAGCCGAAGCCAGAAGAATGTTCGAAAAAGCCCTCCGTTATTTAAAGGACGGGGGAGATTCGATGCGTTCAAACGCCTTGACTATGATTCAAGAAGCGGCCGATATGGGATTAGAGGATGCCAAAGATTGGATTGATGACAATTTCTATTCCGATGATGGCAGCAGCGATGCGGAGAGCTGATTATGAAAAAAACTATTTGTCCAAAATGTGCCAGATTTGCCATGGATTTTCATCCAAATTATAAATTCGGTAAGGATTATTACGTCTGTGAAGGATGCGGTTATGAAGTCGAGGCCGCTGACTTTAACCCGACGTTAAATGAATCTTCCGTCCAAAGATTTCCCACAGGAGTGGACTCTGAGCCCACCTCCAATCTCGACAAATTCATGAAAGGAAAGAAACAATGAGCAAAGCCATCGGCCTTCGTTTCGTCCCATATGATGAGACCAAACATATTAAATGCCATTTTTTCGGCAATCCCGTTTTGCCAAAAGACATCAATCCTAACTTCGATGATTCCGTGATGTTCCTAGGGATGATCGATCTAAAGGAAATCGGCTATTTACATGATGGGGATATGCTCCCGCTTGATGGGTATCTATATTTCTTCCTCGATACCAGCGGCAGCTGCTATAAGCTTAAGCCCATCCTTCTATATAGCAAAAATGAGCCAACCGTCGTCATCGATGACTTCAATCTCGGCCTCGATGAGGGCCAATATAAAGGAATCTCCATCCCGAGAGGAATCGAATTCTATGAAGTCGAGGAAAATGCCGATTGCTGCAAACTCCTCGGCACCCCTTACGACTGGAATTATGAAGAAGAACCTAAGCCATTATTATTAAGCCTCAACCATTTTGATGAAGGGCTTAATTTCCTCTCATTCATCGATGGTTACACCTATATCTTCTTCGGCGAAAAGGGCAAAGAGTTATCTGAGGCCACCTTATTCGGTGAGTATTAAAGGAGGAAAACGATGAAATTGATCATTAGCGGCGGCGTCACCATCATGGGACATCATGCCCCCATCAATACGGTTTATGAAGATCTCAATTCTCTCCTTCATAAGAAAACCTATCAAGGCATCAATGATGTTTTCTTGGAAGTCTTGGAATTAAACGAAAGAGAAATCAAATTCGATTATTCCTATTTCGAGGAGCCCAATATCTATCAATTAAAAGTCGGAGAGAAGGCCACTTATAGAAAAGATGGCAACTCCTTCGTCTTGGAAGTGCACTTCGCCTTGGAGGAATAGATGATGAGATTAATCATTAAAGGTCAGCTTTCCCGCAATAGCGGAAGCGCAAGGCCCTATGATGAATTCGAGATCTCTTTATTAGAAGAAAGCTTCAATGGGGAACCCATCCCCCTAAAGGCCCCAGAGAGCTATCTAAAAGCATCTTCCCAGGGGAAAGAAGTCCTTCTTGAGGTGAGATTTGGTGAAAATTACGAGCAAATCCCCCTTAAAATCCATGAATCTAAACTATATCAAGGGGAAGATCATCTTGTGAAAATGGAGATTGTCTTCTCGTTAGTAGAATAAAAGGAGAATATTATGGAACCCTTAAAATTCAGCCTTAAAAGAGTCGAAGTCGAAGAAAATGCCGAGCTTGATACCTCTAAGTTATTAGGCTCTCCCGTCGTTCCGGCTGATTTCCTTAAAAGAAACGGAATCACTGAGAATTATTATTTCGTCGCCCAAATAAATTTAAGCGAAGTCCCTCCTAGAGAAGGATTCCCAAAGAAAGGCTTCATGTATTTCTTCGTTGAAGTAGATGAGCTTAAAGCCAAAGTCCTCTATACCGAAGAAGAGCCTAGTGAGGTTATCGAGGATATCAACGAGAATTTTGACCCCGACGATTATGGTGACCCCACCTGCCTTCAGATGAAATTCGCCGAGAAAGGCGGCTCGGCCATATTTAGCGAAGTCGACCCCGATATCGGTTTAGACTCCGTCACCGATATCGATGATAAGGTCATGTTATTGCTTATCGACGCCCTCTCATTGCCTCAAGAAGAGAAGAAGCCTTTCATCTTCACTTCCTTTGGGATGGGGGATGGCTATTGGGCCTTCCTCATCACCAAAGAGGATTTAGCGAAGAGAAACTTTAAGAATGTCGAATTCATCGACATAGGTTATTAAGATGGGTTATCAGCATTGCCTTGAACTCAAAAACGAAATCGCCAAGCGGCGCGAGAGGTTTAAGAACGTCGGTTACTATGGCTCTTATCCTACGATGCTCTCCAATCTATCCTTAGACCATTCCTTAGCCGCCAAGAGTTTTTCTAAACTAATCAAAAACTATATTGAGGAGATGGAGAATCTTCTAAAGGAAGAATCTGAAAGCGTTAACCCTAATAAGGAAGCCATAAGAGAGATAATCGTCTTCTTCTACAAAGTTTCCCTCGATCCTAATTATGAGGCGAAAGAAAACGTTTTGCATAATCTAGGAGATTACTATTACCTCACTAAAGCTGATCTACTTAGCGAGGATGAGGAAGTCGTCTTACTAGCCGCCATCGTCAATCTCTATCGGATTTTCTCGCGCCCCTGGAGAGGGAAGAAATTCGCTAAGATTCTAAAGGGAAAATTGGAAAAGAGCTGTGATTTGCCAGAGATTTTTGAAAATCTCTCCGAATTCTATGTCACAGTGATGGATTATCGCTCGGCTCATGAAGTCGCCTTAGCCGGTGCCAATAAATTCTATTCGGCGAAAGGGAAATTGAAAGCCTCTGCCCATCTATATAGAAGTGCTCTCGCCTATTCGCTTTATTTGAATGAAGCAGTCCCAAGCGATGATGAAATCAGGGAGAAATACGGTAAGGAAGCCGATTTCATCCTCCAATATGAAAACTATGCCGCTATAAAATATGATCCCATCATGAATGAGGAGAGATTCCAAGAAGTCTATGACGAGGTGATGGAAGAGGCGATGGACGCTTTTGAAGAGCATGGCCCTCAAGTCATCTTTCAGCTATGGGGATTAATGGAAGATGGATTCGCTTCTAGGGGCCTAGTCTGGAAGAGTCCTGCCTTAATGAATCCGAATATGTGTTTCGATTAATAGGAGAATATAAAAAATGAAATTAAGAATCGTTGATTATGGATATGGCATTGACCGTAGGAGTGGTCAAGCATCCGAAAGAGAAGTCGCAAAGGAAGTTTTCATGGTTGAAAAAGCCGGACCTCTTCCTCCCTTTGGACCAGCCAGGCATGTTTTTGAAATCCTTGAAGTCAAAGAAAACAGCATCATCATCAAATGCTCCCCCAAAAGAGAAGCGGTGGAAATCAATGTTCGTGACGTCTATACCTACCGCCCGCTCCTAAGAGATGGCGGACATTATTACGTATTGGAATTGGAGAAATAATTATGGCCCAGAAACTGAAGATCCGCATCATCGCCGCCACCGGCGATACCAAAGAGGCGGTGGTTCCTTATAAAACCGGAACCTATGATCTTTCCCACATCTCTTTCCTTAAAAAACGCATCTATTTAGGGCCGGATGATGGCTTTGAGTTAGCGCAAATTGGAATCGACGCCGATAGAGGCTATATCAGCGTCGCTAACGTCAATGAATTGCCTCTCCATAATGGAAGGGCCTTCCTTGAGCTTCCCCTCAGAAGCGGAAATCTCACTTTCGAATTCACCCTCATTGACTAATCAATAAACCTCTAAGCACCCTTATCCATGGTGATTAGAGGTTTTTTCTATCAAAATTCCTTACAAATCCCCTCTAAAAATATAAACGACAATTTCACAAACTTTTGCATTTTTTGGAGATGTGCTGGGATTCTTGCATGGACACAAAGAAGATCAAATCTTCGGAATTGGTAATCATCAAGAAAATCCTCGCCTGGCAAGTCGCTCAAGTCATTGGTTCACAAAGCGAAGAGGAATTGAATAAACCCATTCCTGTCACCCTAGATGATGGAAGGGTGATTGAAGTGCTTACCTCAATCGGCTATTCCCATGATATCGATAGCGCAGATAAGGCCCTCTATTACGTCAAAAAGAACGGAAAGAATCACTTTCATAAAGGCGAATAACAGAAAAAT
>JAIKYF010000021.1 GCA_024683495.1 Bacilli bacterium | reverse complement strand
ATTCAATGGCATGAGTTCTGGAAGATATACCTTAAGCAGGAAAAAGGATGGATTCAAAGGGAACGCAAAAGCTGGTTTGGAGATTGACGTAACCGATTATCACACTGGTAAAGAGAGATCCGCCAATACTCTATCTGGTGGCGAATCGTTTATGGCATCCCTTGCCTTGGCTTTATCATTATCGGAAGTCGTCACAGCGAAAAACGGTGGTGTCGAGCTTGATAGTATGTTTATTGATGAGGGCTTCGGCACGCTAGATTCTGATTCCTTGAGCCAGGCAGTTAAGATACTGTCCGATCTATCAACCCAAAGTCATAGATTGACTGGCATTATTTCTCATGTCGAAACCATAAAAGAAAGAATCGATTCTCAGATCACTATCGAAAAAACAGACAAAGGGTCTAAACTCAAAATCGAATTCTAGATCGTCTTTTACGAATAAAACCATCTTAAGTATCTCTCATTTTAGTGAGATGAGTGCATAAGATGGTTTTTTATATATTAAGAAAACCAAGTGACTGAGCCTAAGTAATTTTTAAATGTCTTGTTATTGAACGATTATCACAACGTAATGTGTCAATTATTGATTGTCATATACCTGAATATAATAAAATGAATATATCGAAATATCATAATAATCAATAAGTGATACGATTTTTACATTTTAAAAATCGTGTTCTAAATTTCAATAAAAAATCAATTATAATTTTGTTTAGAAATTTTCAATATGTATTATAATAATACACAAACAATACACAATGGTATATAATGTTTTTAGGAGGAAAAATTATGACAAGTCAAACCGTCAATATAAGAGTCAACAAAAGAACCAAAGATGAAGCTCAGGCAATTTTCAAAAAATTGGGAATTTCATTCTCCTCCGCAATTTCCATTTACCTTGAACAGGTCGTTTTAAGGAACGGAATCCCTTTTGCTGTTGATCTTAATGGAGGAAGTGGCTCCACACCCGAATCGAAAGAATCGAAAAAGAATAAACCTATTAAGAAAACGACTAAAAAATCCACGAATCAATCTGTCGATAAAGCCTTCTCGGAGTTATTCAAATAAAACCCTAAATTCCCCTCTAATCGGCCCATTTCGGGCCTTTTTTGGTCCCTTTAAGGTTTTGTGCGTTCCACCCCCTGTTTAGCCGAATTTGATAGGTATATCGATCAATGCAAATTATTCTCTTGTCCAATTACTACATGAGATGCTTAAGCAATATAACTATTTCTAGATATATTTGTGCATTTTGCACATATTAACAACGTAAAGTTCATAAATTTTAGATGTTATCGAATGATTTCGTTGTTTTCTCTATTAAAAAGCCTTATATTAATTTATGTAAAGTAATTTGCGTTACTTTTACGTTACAAAATTACAAGGAGATTATTTCATATTATGCCGAAAACTACTTTGAATTTGAGAATTGATAGCAAACTAAAAAATGATGCTGAAAAAGTAGCAAAGGAATTAGGTTTACCTATGTCTACGGCAATAACTCTCTTTTTAAAAGCATTAGTTCGTGAAAAAGGGCTCCCTTTCCCTGTTGTCGTTAAACCAACTAAGAAAGAATCAAAAGGCCTCAAATTGAAATTAGACGAACCTTTTGACAATCACGCAGATGAACTCTCTGATCTTAAATCCCTCAAAGATGCTATCGATAATTTATAAATATGAGCGACATTGAATTAAAACGGCTTGTTCAGATCCTTCTTAGTTATTGTCCGGATCATAAATGGATATTAGAAAAGGAGCATTCCTTAAAAAATAGATTTCGGGCTTTAGAGAACCTTCACGATAATTTAGAAACCCCTTTAACTGACGAATTTATTCGATTAGAAGCCTCTTATTTGAACGACAAACTTTATTCTGAAGGTGTAGTTTCAGCTTTTACACTGCCTTCTACCTCATATCCTAAAATTGCTCTTACCAAGGTTCCTCCGTATCTTATCCAAGCTGACGCAGTCGTTAATCCAACTAATCCTGAATTGACTGGTGACTTAGCGCCCCTTAATAAGAGCCTCGACAATTTAATTCATTCGTATGCGGGGCTTAGATTACGCTACGAATGTCACCAAGTAATTAAGAAAAGAAAAAAGAACCTCGAAGTAAGCGAGGCTCTAGTTACAAATGGATACAATCTACCTTCTAAATATGTGATTCACATAGTTGGCCCTAGACCAATTCATGACAATATAACTTTCTTGTATGAGAAGAAATTGGAACAGTGTTATATAAATGCTTTGGATAGAGCCACATCTCTAGGAATGAAAGCGATTGTGTTTCCTTCAATCTCGACAGGAGAAGAAAGGTTTCCAAGAAAGAGCGCGGTTGAAATAGCGATAAGAGAAGTGGACTTTTACCTAGCTACTCACGACAACGCTCCCGCAGTTGTTTTCGCTCCTTCGGATGAAGATTATCCTCTTTATGAGGAAAAGCTCCAAGATTAGGGTTCTCCAATCATAAATACGGTGCCGACTTTATTTAATCCCATAAAGCCTATCGACATTAAATATGTGTAGACTTCATCAATATATTCTTTATCTGGTTTACGTATGGCGTCGAGGTTAAAAACAGCTCTTATTGATTCATATAATTGAGTGTCGAGCAAACGCCCCTCAACATTCAAAATATCATAGATTAAACAACCAATCTCACGTGGGTGGAGATTAGTTAGTTTTCTAACGATCTTCTGAGATGGAACGTTAAATCTAAAGAAGTCGCATGTAATAAATGGCTTATTCTTTCTCCAGTAGAATGTTTTCCCGCAAACATGCTCGGAGATTAAAACATTACTGTCGTAATTTATAAATTTTAGAATGGCATTCTTGAGTTTAGAGGTCAATTTATCCATTTCGATTTCTTCAGCATATCGTTCGAATAACGCATTCTCCGAAATGGGGCCCTCTTTTTCGATAATTAATCGAATGGTGTCCTCTAATTTTTCCTTAGGAACCCTCTTGTGTTTACGCATCATTTGAGCGTGCGGATAGGTATCCCACAAAGTTATCTCTTTTTTCTCGAATTCAGCCGTAACCGGTGCGTCTTGTTCGATGTTATTGTTTTCCTCTTTTTCAATCTCGGCGCATATTTCATCGATGACATCTACTTTTCGGTATAGATAGTCAAGACTATTAAGATAATACAATCTCCAACCAAGACGTTTCAGCATCTTAGGTTCGATGACGTTTCTATCTCGGCAAGTTCTCTGTTCGGGATCTTTATCTATCATCACCCCAAGAATATAGTTAGAAGCACCCTTTCTCTTAATGGCTAAATCCACTCTGAAAGTTGATACTCCAATGCTTTGCTCTACTTCAAAACCTCTGGCCTTTATGTCATTGGCGACGAAATCGGCAATAGATGGGGTATGTATTGAGTGATGCCAATCAAACAAGTTATAGTTCTGAGCATACGAAAGGAAGTTCTTTAAATAGGTAGCGCCCTGATTCAACGCTTCAGAAGCTCTGATTTCTTCAGGTAATATCGAAGCATAGACGATAAGTTCATCTCTTGCTCTCGTGATCGCAACATTTAGACGTCTCTCTCCGTTGAATTTGGATAAAGGGCCGAAGTTTAATGAGACTTTTCCTGATTTGGGGTCGCGTCCATAGCAAATAGAGAAGAGAATGACGTCTCTTTCATCGCCCTGAACATTTTCGAGGTTTTTGACGAACACGTTTTCTAATAAGGGGGCGATATCAGGATGGAAGGAAGCGGCAGTGGAGAGCATATCGTCTATGAGATTCTGCTGAGATTCATTGAAAGTGATAATCCCAATCGATTTCTTGGATAGTTCAGGATCTGACAATCTCCTAATTGTTTCATTTACTATCGCGTCGGCTTCAGCTCTATTGATTGCCTTCTTTCTTTCATATAAGCCATCAACATAGACATATTTAAGACGCGAAACTGAATTATCGATCGACGGGAAGGTCAGAAGATGATTGTTATAGAAGTTCTTATTTGAGAATGCGATTAAAGATTCATGATTAGAACGGTAGTGGAAAAGCAATTGACGGCGGGGGAGGTTTAAGGCGATTGCGTCATCCAATAAGCTCTCCAAATCGTCTGCGACATTGTAGTAAGAGGCATTATCATCAATATCGAATTGCTTGCTGAAGAAATTGGTTGGTGGCATCTGTTTTTGGTCGCCGGCGATGATAACAGATTTTCCTCTAGCGATAGCCCCGATTGCTTCACGAGTCGGAATCTGAGAAGCCTCATCGAAAATGACAACGTCAAATTCCATGGTCCCAGGAGCGATGTATTGGGCCAAAGACAAAGGCGACATCAAGAAGCATGGGCAATAATTGGCAATCATCTCCCCACATTCTTCGAAGATTTTTCTGAGGGTCTTATTCCTAGGAGTGCTGCTTATATATTTAAATAAGGAAGCGATCTTCGTGTTTTTGGAGTAATGGGCATTCACATTGGGGAAATTGGCACTGACTATTGCGGCAGTTTGGGTTATAGAAGCTTTCTTACCTTCGTCAATTTTCTTTCGATATTCTTCAATCAATTGATCGAAAGAGTATTTATCGAAATTATTTAATCCTTCTTCGTTTGCTATGACGGTTATTAATTTATAGGCAACGGCATTAACATAGATATTAACAATATCAGAAATAGCAAAATCCCCGTCTTTTACAGCATGGATTAGTGATTTGGGGACGAATTTTTCGCCTTCATTTAAAACCCTTGAGAGTAAAGTATATTTGTCTAAATCGTTCTTGTTGTTAAGGATTTCTTCTAATGAGTCTACTACTCTATCGTATTGGTTTTCGTCATTTAACTCTGGATATACGAAGCCGTAATTTTTATTTAGGTTTTCAAATAAACCTTTCGTTTCGAGATATTTCTCATGGAATGAAGCAAATATATCATCTAAATGAACATCATTCTCGTAAGAAGAAATAAATTGGCTAATGACGCTTGTTAAATCATTTATTTTTAACCCGTATTTCGAAAGCACTTTCTTGAAGAAAGCATAAGAATACTCAATTCTTTCTGATAAACCCTTAATATATGATGACTCTTTCAAACATATATTGTCATATCCAGGGAATTTATTATCAGCGACATTACAACGATAAACCCCAATTTGAGAGAGCATCTTGATCTCATCTTTGATTGGTTTTCCTAGGCTATATCGTTTAATGAATTTTTTGGCTAGGGCCCTCGTTTTGAGCCTTACGAAAATATTGTCTATTTTACCATCTGCCAAAGTGCAACGATGGGTGATGGTATCGATTTCATAATCATCCAAGCAATCGATGCTTATTCTTGAAAATGTCGATTCCCTAAATTCCGCAATCTTGATGGATTTTTCAAGGAAGGTCATCAATATATTATAGTTTTTGAAGGCTTCCTCATTTCTAAGAAAATCATAATCTAAGCGGGATTTGTCAGGTATTTTTAAAGCAATCCTATCCAAACTGACCAACCCTTCCTTCCCAAAATCAATTGGCAGATTGGTAAATTTGTTTATTTGGTTTATTTGATTTCTTAGTTCTTTCAGAGATCTTCTTAAGGAGTCGATTTGGGCAAACATCTCATCCTTAATCCCAAAGCCATATGAATCATAGGTGAATGGGGCAAAGATGTTATCTTTATAGCCGCCGGCATTTGTATAGGCCGGAATTAACCGTTCTAAATATAGAATAGCCTGCTCATATTTTTCTTTGGTTAAGGTGTTGATATATTTCTTTTCGAATGATAGGGAGGAATGATATGACTCAGTGCTCAAATATTTATAGATGGCGGCATAGAGGGAAAAACAATAGTTCTCTTTATGAAGTATCTCGAGATTCTTATTAATATTCGAGGTTTTATCGGAAACATTCTTAGATAGATCTTTTAGTTTGGAGTATTCTTTGACGGTCCCGAACTCTTTTGCTCTGCCGACTTGGCGAAGGACATCGCCTTTATTGGCTTTGGCTGAAGCCACCTGTAAGCAGAAGACTCCTAAGCCAATCTCTTCAAGTTTGCTTTTGACGATATCTAAAGCAACTTCCTTTTGGGCAACGAAAAGGACTTTCTTTTTGTGATAGAGGAAATTGACGATCATGTTAGCGATAGTTTGGCTCTTTCCCGTGCCTGGAGGGCCGTCGAGAACGAAAGATTCCCCTTTCTCGGAAGCGATTACTGCCTTAAGCTGCGATGAATCGATATCAAGAGGAATTGCGACATCTTCTAGTTTGGTCTCGCTCAAATCCACGTTAATAGAATCATCAGTTACGAACGTTTCTTTATTAACCAACGCGGAAATGATGGGGTTTTTAAGGAACAAATCATGATTATTCTTCATATCCGACCACATAACATAGTGGGCAAAGGAGAAATGGCCCAAAGAAGAGAAATTATCAATGATTTCCCAATTTTCAAAAATAGATATCTCCTTGCGGTACATCGCAAAAACACCCTTGATACCTAAGGCGCTGATTAAATCTGGATTGGCGTATTTAGAGATATCGAGATGGAATTCTTGATTTAGATATTCGATGAATGTTGTGTTGAACTGAATTTGGTCTGCATCGATTTCGATTTTATATTTGTTCCCTTGTTTATGACGGGGAATTGATACAGGCATGAGGATGATTGGGGCATAACACGCTCCTCTTTTCTTCTTGGCGGCTTTCTCGTTCGGAAACCATTTGATTAAACCAATAGTCAAGAAGCAGGGGTTAACGCCGCTTTCTTCTATTTCGGTGTTGATCTTTCTAGCAAGATTGATGATGTTGTCTTCGCTTTTCCCGTTGGCGCTGATCGCTGTGAGGGTCCGGCTTGCTAGACGCTTTTCGGAATCGCCGATCAAAGAGGAATAGTCGCGATTAGCCAAGAAGTCTCCTCCATGAATGACTTGAGATTGAAGAGTCTCGATGGAAAAATTTGTTCCGCTTGATATCCCATAATGGAATGAAGAACTGTCTTTAAACAAAAATTGCAGGCAATTCCCGCCTAAACGGTAATTTATGAGGTTATTCCTCATATCCAAATCCAAGAGTTTTTCTTCCCATAGGGAGAACTTATCTTTCTCCTTTGGCCCATTTTCTAGGTCGGGAAGATTATTGTTTACAGCCTTATCGGCCTTCTTGATTGAATCAATATCAAGGGAGGCGATTCCTTCTTGGTGACAGATGTTAATATCAAGGAAGTAATCTAAACCCACATCCTTCAGTTTCTTTTTGGCTAATTCGTTTGCATCTTCAAAAGAGACGGATGATTCCGGAAAAACTCCGCTTGGATCGAATATAAAAATGTTCCCATCCTTTTGGATTTCGACGTCTAATAAATCGCTTAGGTCTTCGATTTGGGATGTGGCACCACTCGCATTCAGCCAAACCCCCACTAAAGGAGTCTTATCTTCAAGAATGATCAGCAATGGATGTAAGTCGTCCGCTTCAATAATTGATGAGAATAGAAGGGCAATATCTATAGAGGAAGCCTCTCCTTCCATTGATATCGAGTGAGGCAAACGGACTCTAGATAATAAATCAGGTGGGATTTGACGGGAAATTCGATGATTCTTTAGTAAAAGATAGATAGCTTTCACTTCTTCTTTCACTCTTTCTTTGTCGTTATAAAGATAGCCACCTAATTCATCTTCTTCCTCACCGATAACTTCATATAGCATGCCAGCCGCCCCAGCCAAATAGGCCTTAACGTCTTCGTCAGATGGAATCGAGAATGAAGCTAAGATGGTTTTATCGATAATTCTATCGAAGCTTCCTTCGACGGAACACAAGGTGAAACTAATATCTTCCTTTCCAAGGATGTTCCCATCTCCATCAACCACGGAGACCGCTAATTTCGATTGAGAATTGCGTGTGATTTTTGAAAATTCAGCATAATCGACATTCATTTCAAGGGTAGGGGAGATGATATCGTGAGGGGCGAAATAAGGTACTTTTATTGGGCTGATTTGGATGGATGGCTCATCGAAATCCACCCTTATCTGAACATCGATTATTTCATCATCCGAATCATTCTCAATTGATAAGGAATTGATGAAGGCGAAGGGATTGATTTTCTTATTCTGAGATAAGGAAAGGAATTTCGCCCCGAGGAAAAAATTCACGAAAGAAAAATAGGTGTCGACATCATAGAAAATCTTAATCCCCATTTCCTTCGCCTGTTCCTTTCGTTAGATATAAGTAAAGACCAATATCTATTTGCTTGTAAAGAGGTTACCCTTTGAAACGCACCTTTATATTATGCCAAAGAAATAGAAAAGAGGCACCCCTAAGGATGCCTCAATAACTTAAATTAAGTTATTTATTTCTTGGCTCTCTTGGCTTTGATGGCGGCTTGAGCAGCAGCTAATCTAGCGAGAGGGACACGGAATGGAGAGCAGGAGACGTAGTCGAGGCCAACTTCATTGTAGAATTCAATGGAGGCTGGGTCGCCACCGGTTTCGCCGCAAACACCAATGAGGAGTTCTGGGCGGACGGCACGTCCACGTTCAACCGCGATCTTGACGAGTTCGCCAACACCTTCTTTATCGATGGTTTGGAATGGATCGAATTCGTAGATCTTCTTGTCGTAGTAGTATGGCAAGAATTGGCCAGAGTCATCACGGGAGAAGCCCATGGTGAGCTGGGTGAGGTCGTTAGTACCGAAGGAGAAGAATTCAGCTTCTTTGGCGAGGTCCCCAGCACGGAGAGCGCCTCTCGGGATTTCAATCATGGTACCGACGTGGTAGTGGAGTTTCTTGCCTTCCTTGGCCATTTCATCTTCAACCGCTTTGATGACGACGTTCTTGGCCCACTTGAGCTCTTTGACTTCGCCAGCGAGAGGAATCATGATTTCTGGTTCGACATCGTGGCCGAGTTCTTTGCTAGCCTTGACGGCAGCTTCGATGATGGCACGAGCGAGGGTGGCATAGATTTCTGGGTAAGCGACGCAGAGACGGACGCCACGGAAGCCCATCATTGGGTTGGCCTGGTGGAGTTGGTCAATTCTGTCACGAACTTTTTGTTCGGAGATACCGAGGTTCTTGGCAATACCAGCGATCTTTTCGTCTTCGTGAATTTCTGGTAAGAACTCATGGAGAGGTGGATCGAGTAAACGGATGTTAACCAAGGAATCTGGGTTGGCCATATACATGGCGTAGAAGTCACCGGCCAAGAATGGACGGATCTTCTCTAAAGCAGCTTCTCTTTGTTCTGGGGTGTCAGAGAGAATCATGGAACGCATATTCAAGATACGATCGTCAGCGAAGAACATACGTTCGGTACGGCAGAGACCGATGCCTTCGGCACCGAACTTACGAGCATTTTCAGCATCGAGTGGGGTGTTGCAGTTGGCGCGGATCTTGAGGGTACGATACTTATCGGCCCACTCCATCATTCTGCCGAAGTCACCACCGAGGTCGGCTTCGATCATCTTGATGGCGCCATCATAGACGTTACCGGTGTTGCCGTCGACGGAGACGACATCGCCTTCTTTATAAACTTTATCACCAATGGTCATGGTCTTGGCTTCTTCATTGATGATGGCAGCGGTACAACCGGCGGTGCAGCACTTACCCATGGAACGGGCAACGACAGCAGCGTGGGAGGTCATGCCACCACGGGCAGTGATGATAGCTTCGGCATTGACCATACCGATGATATCTTCTGGGGAGGTTTCAGCACGGCAAAGGACGACTTTGATTCCCTTATCATGTTGTTCTTTGGCTTCTTCGGCGGTGAAGACGAGATGTCCGGTGCCAGCGCCTGGTGAAGCGGGGAGGCCAGTGAGAACTGGAGTGTGTTTCTTAAGTTCGGCTGGATCGAAGGTTGGGTGGAGCAAGTCATTTAATTGCTTTGGCTCAACTCTCAAAGTAGCTTCTTCTTCGTCGATGAGTCCTTCGTCGACTAAATCGCAAGCGATCTTGAGGGCCGCACGAGCGGTTCTCTTACCATTACGGGTCTGGAGGAAGTAGAGTTCGCCGTTTTCGACGGTGTATTCCATATCCTGCATATCACGGAAGTAGTGTTCCATGTTCTTAATGGTCTTGGTGAATTCTTCATAGACTTCAGGCATGAGTTTCTTCAACTCATCGATGTGCATTGGGGTACGAACGCCAGCAACGACGTCTTCACCCTGAGCTTCTTGAAGGAATTCGGCGTAGATGCCTTTTTCACCGGTGGATGGGTTACGGGAGAAGGCAACACCAGTACCAGAGTTGGAGTTGAGGTTACCGAAGACCATGGATTGAACGTTGACGGCGGTTCCCCATTCATATGGGATGCCGTTCATCTGACGATAAACGTTCGCACGTGGGTTGTCCCAGCTACGGAAGACGGCAGCGACCGCTTCTTTTAACTGGACATATGGATCGGCTGGGAATTCTTCGCCGAACACTTTCTTGTAGTAGTCCTTGTACTTGCCAACGAGAACTTTAAGTTCTTCGGTGGTGACTTCGGTATCGAGCTTGTAGCCTCTCGATTCCTTGAGTTCGTCGAGCATACGGTCCATCTCAGTTCTTGGATGGCCTTTGGCGATGTTGGTGAACATCAAGATGAAACGACGATAGGAGTCATAAGCGAATCTTTCTTTGCCGCTGACTCTGGCGAGGGTTTCAACGGTTTCATCATTCAAACCAAGGTTGAGGATGGTATCCATCATACCTGGCATGGATTGACGAGCGCCGGAACGGACGGAGACGAGTAATGGGGTCTTTTCGGTACCGCCAAATTCTTTGTCGTTTAATTTTTCGACCTCATGAAGATGGTCGACGATTTGGTTCCACACGAAATCTGGGATTTGCTTTCCGGATTCGTAGTAGAGTGTGCAAGCTTCGGTGGAGATGGTGAAGCCGTAAGGAATTCTGATTCCAGCGGCGGTCATCTCAGCGAGACCTGCGCCTTTTCCACCAAGGATGTCCTTGCCCAATTTCATTTCATGGGCTTCCTTGAAGGAGAAAACGTATTGTTTTTCTGCCATGTTGTCCTCCTTAATGACAAACTTAGGGGCATTATGCCCTGACGGAGTAAATATATCACGTACTCATTCTTCTTAAAAGAAGAAACATAACTTAAAAATCGATTTAAAACAAAATAATGGGGGTTTGCTAGGGTTTTTCAAAAATTGCCATTTTTTAAATGCGAGAGGAGGCTCTAGAGTTTACAATTAGGGATATGAAGAAAAACAAAGGAAAAACCAAAACCCAAGATAAGGTATCTTTGCTCAAAATTGGAGAATTCAAAGAACACTACCCTGATCCAAAATCAACGATGAAGTATGGTCATCATCTTCATAAGAGAGCTTCGCTTCCTTTTTCTAATGAAAAAAGAGATATCCGGGTTTGGCTTCCTCCCACTTACAATCAAAGAGATAAAACCAAAAGATACCCCGTTATCTATATGTCCGATGGTCAGAATCTCGTCGATAAGAGATTCACCAAATATGGCGATTGGCATTTAGATCGCGTCATCCATCAATTGATGGAAGAAGGATACCCTCCTGTTATTTTAGTGGGTATTCCATGCCCAAAAGATGATGATAAGGAACGTTCCAATGAGCTAAATCCTCCATATAAAGTGAGATGGAGATTCAAGAAGTTCATCGACAAACCCCATGGGGATAGGTTCATCGATTATATTGTCAAGACATTAAAACCTGAGATAGATAAGACTTTTAATACGAATCCAGACCGCGAGCATACTGGCATCGGCGGTTCATCGATGGGTGGCATCATGGCCTTTTATGCCTACAATGCCTACGACTCTTATTTTGGATTCTCTCTAGCCTATTCGATACCCACCTTCTTCTATCATAAGTGGAAGTGGAAGAAACTCATCAAGGAGTGGGGCGCCTCTCCTGATGAGAAAAGGAAAATGGCGATGTTCGTCGGCGGAAAGGATTTTGAGAAGAGTTTCACCAAAGGTAATATCTGGCTTTATAACCACATGTGTAAGATTGGCTATAAAGACTTGATTCACTTCGATATAGATACTGCCCTTCCTCATCATGAAGACAGTTGGTCAAAATACGCTTTAGAAGGATTGAAAATCTGGCTCAAAGATTTAAAATAGTGCGGTTTTGCAATAGAAAATGCCTCGAATCACTGACTCGAGGCATTTTTTGTTTGAGGCTTATTGATTGATTTTATAGATGGCTTCCTTACCCTCCTTGGCCATCAGGTAACGCCAGAAGATTTTCATAATCATATGGTCGAAACTCATATGGATATCTTCGACGATTTGCATATCATCGACGGGGACATGCATCTTATAGTCGGATAAACCCATGAGCTTTCCTCCGGCATAGCCAGTCATTCCGATGATCTCGCAGCCGACTTCTTTTGCATAGTTGACGGCCTTGATGACGTTATGGGAATTTCCAGAACCGGAGATGGCAATGACCAATTCATCTTTATTGATTCTTCCAACCATCTGCTCATAGAAAACGTTTTCGAAGGAGATATCATTTCCGACCGCCATGAGCATCGGGATGTTGTCATTAAGGCAGATGACGCGGAATTTCTTTTCCAATTCTCCGCATATACCTTTATTAAAATCGCAAACCATATGGCTAGCGGTGGCGGAGGAGCCTCCATTTCCGAGGACATAGATATTGGTGCCGGCTTCATAATGACGCATAATGCAATTCATCGCGGCGTTGAGTTCCTCTTTATTCAAAGAGCGGACAACTTCCATCTCTTTTTCGTAATATTCCTCGATGGATTTGACGAAATCAATTTCTTCCATAGGCTATTTCCTTTCTATTTCGAGAATCGTTTTGATGGCTTCTAAGAGGCTTGAGCAAGTCAAAGTCGGCTGAGCATTATCGTATTTAGGGAGAGGACGATGATCCCCACAGGTGAGAAGAATCGTCTTGCATCCAGCGTTGATGCCGGTTTGGACATCCATTTTGGTGTCTCCGACCATCCAAGAGGATGATAAATCGATATTGTGTTCTCTAGCGGCTTGAAGCAACATGCCAATCTTGGGCTTTCTGCAATCGCAGTCGAACTTCAGTTCTGGTCTTTCGCCAGGGAAACCTTTGTCCGGATGATGAGGGCAGAAGTAGATGCCATTTAGATAGCTCCCTCCTTTTCCAAGGAGAGTCTCCATTTTATCGTGAATTTCCCCGACTGTCTCAAAAGATGCCTCACCTCTAGCGATAACGGGCTGATTGGTGACGCAGATAGCAAGATAACTGGAGGCGTTAATCAGTTTTATCGCCTCGGCGGCATCTTCTTGAAGAACGAATTTATCGGGGTTATTGACGAATTCATTGAAAACATTGATCGTCCCATCTCTATCTAAGAAGATGGCTTTTTGTTTGTGAGAGAGATTCTTGGCTTTGACGGTTCCTTCTCTTTCATCTTTCCCGACCGATTCATAACGATCGGGGGTGCCGCAGTCTTTGACGTATTCAGAAGAAGAATAGGCGTATGCCTTTCCGATTTCGATAAAGTGCTTAAGAACCTCTTTTTCGAAATCGGACTTATGAGGTTCTCCGATATAATCGAGGACTTCTTCGCCGACGACATAGAGGCCAGCATTGGTGACATTCTTATAGAAATAGTCACGAACGTTATTTTTCGAATCGATTTTGAGGATTTTGCCAGTTGGATCAGCAACGAGCAAATCAGAATCGAAGGGGTGGGCGTTTGGATGAACGAAGGCGGTCAATCCAGATTTCTTTTCGTTATGGTAATTTATGAACCTATGCCAATCGATATCAACCATCAAGTCGCCGAAAAGAAGCAAGAAATCCTCGTGGCATTTTTTAGCAAAATAGCCAAGCGCCCCGGCGGTTCCTAATGGCTCATTTTCTTCAATATAGTCAATTTTTGCACGGAATTTTGAGCCATCGCCAAAATAATCGACGATTGGTTGGCCGTTTTTGGAAATGACGATGGTGATCTCAGCGACACCATTTTCTAATAAGTTTTCGATTTGATATTGGAGGATGGGTTTCCCGTTGATTGGGACCATCGGCTTTGGAAGGTTATCCCCGGTGATGGAACGAAGTCTAGTCCCGGCTCCTCCGGCTTGAATTAAGGCTTTCATGGTTATTCGGTGAAGATGATCGAGCATCCGGCTTGATCCAATTCAAACTTCATCTCGGTCAAATAAGATAAATTCCTTCTGACTTCGGCTTTGGCTTCTTCAGTTGGGACATAGAAGAGGAGGAATCCGCCTCCGCCGGCACCCAAGAGTTTGCCGCCCGTTGCTCCGCCGACGATTCCTTTTTCGAAGGCTTCGTCGATCAAGGGATTGGAGATGCCATGGGCTAGGCTCTTTTTGATCATCCAGCCATCCATAAGGGTTTTGCCAAGGAAATCGACATCATTCTCTTCTAAATGGGCCTTTAGTTCCTTAGTCATGAGGCAGAGTTTTTTGGTGGATTCAATCTTATCTAAGTCGGTTGCAAGATTCTTGGTTTCGACTCCTAAGATGTTATTGGCGTCCCTAACTTCCCCGGTGTAGAACATCAAAAGGTTATTCTGAAGTTTGACATAGGATTCGTGCTTCATGATGACAGGTTCGATTTTCACGAATCCATCGGGGCAGAATTCATAATAACGGAGGCCACCGAAAGCCGCGGCGAATTGGTCTTGTTTACCAATCGGATTATGGAGCTCTTCGATTTCCACTTCGCAGGCTTCTTTGGCGATTTTATAAGAGGAGGCGGCCTTTTCAATGTAGGTATACATCAACTTCAATAAGGCGACGGTGAAAGAGCTAGATGATCCTAAGCCAGTCCCGGAAGGGATATCGGCCATAGAGGTGATTTCGATTCCTTTGACGTTAAAATCGGTCAAGACTTGCTTAAAGATCCTATGCTCGATTAAAGAAGGATCTTTGACGGATTCGGTCTTGGAATATTTAAGGGTGATATCATCCTTGTTGAAGGCGGGGTTCAAGGCTAGATAGCAGTATTTGCGGATGCTCGTCGAAAGGACGCAGCCGCCATACTTTTCATAGAACGAAGGAATGTCGCTTCCGCCGCCGCAGAAGCTGACTCTGAATGGTGCACGAGAAATGATCATATGTTTTTACCTGTGCCCATTATATAACAAGAATGAAACAACAAAAACGGCTAAAATTGTTAATATTTCGCTAGATTTTAGTGTAACTAATGTTTATGGAGTGCCTCTGTTTTGATTTCTCGGCAATAATTAGATAAGATTTAGGGGTCTATTACGAATGATATCTTATCGGGAGTATAAGAATGGAAGAACAGTATATTCTAACGATTGACTTCGGCACCCAAAGTGTCAAAGTCGCGATCTTCAATGACAAAGGCGAGATCATCGCCTCGGAGAAAGAAAAATATTCGCCCGCTTATTTTTCGGAGTTGCCCAACTACGCCGAGCAAGACCCGGACTATTATTTCGAATGCATGGCTAGATGCACGAATAAATTAGCAGGGAATACCCCAGATTTATTAAGTAAGGTCGCCGGAGCCACTATCTCCTGCTTCAGAGATTCAGCCGTTCTTCTAGATAAAGATAACAAAGTCGTCCGCCCGATGATTCTTTGGCTTGACCAAAGGATGGCGGAACACCCCAAGAAACTCCCTCTTGCTCATCGTCTCGTCCTCGATTTAGTCGGAATGAGAAACGCTTTGATCGTCAATCAGAAGAAAACCGTCGCCAACTGGGTCAAGGAAAATGAGCCAGAGAATTGGGCGAAGGTCAAAAAATATCTCAATGTCTCAACCTATTTCATTTTTAGATTAACGGGCGAGATGAAAGATTCTGCCTCTTCGCAGGCTGGTCACTATCCAAACGATGCCAAACATCGCGATTGGTATAAGCGTCCAGAAAAGAACATGACGGGCCAGATTTTCGGCGTCACCCGCGATTATCTATGTGAAATCGTTCCTGAAGGCTCGTGCATCGGAGGCATCACCGAAGAAGCCTCCAAAATCACCGGCTTGCCCGCTGGATTAAAGGTCTATGCCTGTGGCTCCGATAAATCCTGCGAAACCCTTGGCTTAGGCGTTATCGACGATTCAATCGCCGCGATTTCCTACGGAACCGCCTCAAGTATCGAAACCACGAGAAAGAAATACACCGTCTCCGAGAAATTCATCCCTCCATATCCGTCTTGCATCCCTGGCTATTACAACATGGATATCCAAATCTATCGTGGATATTGGATG
Source organism: Bacilli bacterium (assembly GCA_024683495.1). Taxonomy (GTDB): domain Bacteria; phylum Bacillota_I; class Bacilli_A; order RFN20; family CAG-826; genus UBA4951. The sequence goes on along the minus strand of JAIKYF010000021.1, from coordinate 25,538 downwards.
ATTAACTGGTTCTTAAAAGAATTCGGCGGAAAGAAAATCGATGACATGATCACCGACATCTCCGCGGCTGAATTAGATGGGGTCATCGATTCAGTTCCTCCTGGTTGCGATGGACTAGTCTTACAACCTTATTGGGGCCCAGGTCTATCTAGACCCTTCGCCAAAGGGGCGATCATCGGCTTCTCCGATTCCATCACCCAACTCCATTTTTACCGGGCCATCATCGAAGGCATCGGCTATGCCCTTAGAGAAGGCTTAGAGAAGAATTTCGAAAAGAGAATTCATCATAAGATCAATGAGCTCCGTGTTTCGGGTGGCGGATCCCAAAGCGATGCCGCTTGCCAAATCACCGCGGATATCTTTAACCGTCCAGTTACTAGAGTCCAGACCTCAGAGACCTCTTCTTTAGGCGCCGCGATCGCCGGGTTCTTAGCCATCAAGAGATTCTCCACCCCCGAAGAAGCGATTGAGGCGATGGTCCACCTAAAGGACACCTTTACCCCAAGAAAGAAAGACGCCGAAATCTATGAATATCTCTATAAGAACGCTTATCTAAAGATGTATCCCCGTCTTGGAAGGATCTATAAAGACATCAACGATTTCAACACCAGAGAAAGAAAACCTTTGGCAGAGCTTATCAAAGAAAGAGCCGCTAAAATCCTCGAAACTAAATCCAAAAAGCAAAAGAAACCGGCCCCAAAGAAAGACAAACAGCCTAAAGACAAAAAAGAAAAGGCTCCCGTGAAGAAGCCTAATAAATCGAAATAACGATTAGAGTAGAAGCAAGAAGCTATTTCTAGTAGGAATATTATCCCGATGCCCGATGGCAATGTTTTGATGTGCGCAAAGAAGGATTATCAAGATATCATTCGCGACATCTTCTGGGTCATTCATTCTGACCTTGCCTTCGGCTTGAGCCTGCTTGATTAATTCCATCAATGGCTCTTTGGCTGATAATTTTCTTAATGGAGCGGCATTCTCGCTTTTCGAGAAAAGAGATAAGAGGACTAAGCGGGCAAAGCGGAAGTCTTCTTTCGGATTTTTGGCGGCCCTATTCAAGGTGGAAACGAAGTGATCGATGATTAATTCGATTCCATCTCTTCCCCCAAGGGCTTTGGCTTTTTCTAAGATGGCGAAGAAGTTCAATTTCTCCAAGGAGTCTTTATAGGCTTCGGCGATGATTTTCGGAGCCTCATCCATATCTTTGATATAGAAGTAGAAGAGGCTTCTTGAACACTTGGCCTCTCTAGTGGCGTCAGTGACGTTCACCTCATCAAACCCATGGGTCAAATATAAGTCCAAGACAGCGTCAAGAATCTCTGTCTTGCGCTTCTCTTTGATTTGTTCATTTTGTTCTTTTGTCCGCGGCATAAAACTCCTTTCGTCTAAAAATATTATGGTTTTGCTAGGGATTTTAATTCTCTATATTCGTTTCCATCTTCTTGGCCTTAGCCTTAGGACGAAGGTAAGTGAGATAGAAGAATAAGGCGGTCATGGCGATTAAGAGGATGGGTGAAACTACCCATTCCCAAAGTGGGGTCTTGGCGTAAACCCAGGTCGCCGGAGTGGTGCTGGTGGCATCGATAATCATGTTGTTTGAGATGAACATCGAGATGATGGAGCCGATAACAAAGCCCAAGACGACTTTGAAAGTGTTGGCACGTTGTCTCACTAGCAACACTTTCATCGCTTTAGCGACCGTCAGGACTCCGATTAAAACGCCGATAACAATGGAGATGATGATAAGAATCCCCGGAACGATTTTGCTGCTGTCGTTGAACATGCTTCCAGGATAGGAGAGGGAGAAATAGTTGACGATAGGGAGATACATTCCGCATAGGAAGAGAATCATCGAGCCGGAGATGCCAGGGATAACCATGGCGACGGCGGCGATAAAACCTGCTAAAACGCAGAGAAGATATACCCACCAAGTCGGATTGGCGAATGGAGCGCTTAAATCGAAATGCCAATATAATTCAGCCAAAGCGCTCAAGATTCCTAGTCCAGCAGAGACAATAAATCCCGCTAAGAAGAGCAAGATGAATTTCCAATCGATTTTCTCTCCTTTGACTTCCTTTGTGATAGTGGGGAGAGAGCCGATGATGATGCCAGCGCAAGCGCAAGAGATAGCGATCGGCGCATAACCATAAAGCTTATGGGTAAGCAAAAGGAAGAAGATCGAAGAAAGAACGAAACCGATGCCTATCGGCAAGAGGGTCAAAAACGATCTTTTGAAATCTTTCCTCAGGGTATTTACGTTATCGATGAGTTTATCGTAGATGCCAGAAATAACCCCCATGGTGCCGGCAGAGACGCCAGGAACCATACCTAGCCCCATTGTGGCGCCGAGGAATGTGTCTTTTACAAAGGTTTTGAATTTCATGGAAATTATTGTAGTAGTCATTTAATTTTGTTTCTACCCATAAAAAAGTCCCGTGCAATTTTAGGCGCGTTTTGCACGGGAAATTTTTCAAATATTAGACAGAATGGCAAATATTGTCACCAATCTTCATCGATTGTATCGATGGTGGATTGGATCTGCTTTCTATCAGGATCGATCTCTCTAATGGTCTGGGCGACAATCTGAACTGAGGGATCTTTTTCTTCCGATGAGTGCGTTCTAGTTCCGATTTTGGTGGCGGAGACAGTCACGGCGACGATTAGTTTTTTCAAGACGTCGATATCCTTATCGGAAAGGCCGATGACAAGCTCATCATTGCCAGTGATTTCCGCGAGGACCTCGCGGTCGGCTTCATCGCCGATGGCAATGGCGATTCTTCTTGCCATGTCGTACCAATTGTTCTCATGGGCTTTTTCGGCTTTTTTCTTCCATCCGTTATTCGGGCGGCCATCAGACATGAAAATTATGATAGGGACGGCAAAGCCGGTATCTGATTTAAGAAATTCGCTTCTAGATAATTTCTTGTCGAGTTCTTCGATGGCCCTTCCTAATCCGGTCCCTAGTTTCGCTTCGACATTCGGCCACACGAAATCTTCGCAGTCGACCAATCCATTTTCGGTAATCCAGGTTGGCTCATTAGAGAAAGTCATCGCCCCGATTTTGATGTCTGCATCGGCGTTATTATCAGCGACGTCTTTCATCAATTCGCCAACTTGAGACATGGCCTCATTGACTTGCTTGATCTTTTTCCCTCTCATCGAACCTGAGGTATCGATGACGTAAATGACAGGTAAAACTTTCCTGCTAATCGGCTCAAATTCTACATCCATATTCGTTTTAAATTCCTTATAGAAGTATTTTAGATATTTTCCAGAATATCTTCAATTGTAGCCATTACAATTCCATAACAAAAAGAAAACTTTCGTCTTTTCTTATTTCACAGAGTTTCTTTTGCTCTTCTTTTCTTGAAAAGAATGATAGAATAAACCCACTATGAAAACCATTGTCCTTTATACCTCAAAAACCGGCTGCGCTCAGGCCTATGCCGAAGAAATCGCCAAGAACGTTGGCGCGGAATGCTGCGCGTTAAAGAAATTCCGCAAAAAGAAATTGGCAGATTACGACACCATTATTTTCGGTGGCTGGATCAGAGCAGGCGTCATCATGGGTATTGATGATTTCCTCCAATCCTGGTCGGCAATCGAAGATAAAAATGTCATCGTCTATTCCGTCGGCATGGCCATCCCAAGCCGCGAAGGCAGAAGAGACTTAATCTCTCAGAACCTCCTTGATATGTATCATATCCGTTACTATCAGCTTAGAGGCTCCTTCGATTTCTCCAAACTCAACCCCATCGAGAAGATGTTATTAAAGAGAGGCTTGAATTCCAGCGTTGACTCTCCCGATAACCCCGCGGGATCAGCCATTTTGCAAATCCTTGATCACCCAGTCGAATACTATGACCACGAAGGTGTCGACAAGATTTGTTCCGTCGTCCGCGCTTTAGCAGTTGTCGACGTCACTCCTGATGGAGATAAATAACTTTACTCATGAAACTATTCGTCGGATTAGGCAACTACGGCAAAGAATACGAAAACACCCGTCATAACATGGGTTTTATCACTATCGATAAATTCGCGGATATGGCGGGGGTGGATTTCGACCGCAACGAATTCAAAGGGGTCTATACCATCATCAAGAACCCCGTTTTCCCTGAGCCGATCATCATCGCTAAGCCGATGACCTATATGAATCTCTCTGGCACTTTCGTCCAACCCTTGGCCGCTTATTTTAAGATCGATATCGAGGATATTGTCATAATCTATGACGATATGGCCTTACCAGAAGGGACCATCCGTCTCCGCTTATCTGGCTCCAGCGGCGGTCAAAAAGGAATGCAAAATATCATCGATTTGCTCGGAAAAGATGAAATTAAGCGCATCCGGGTCGGGATTGGAGAGCCTGAGTTCCACAATGCCATCGACTATGTTTTATCTAAGCCAACGGGCGAATCTTTGACTAAGATCGATGATGCCACAACCAAGGCCGCCGAAGCCTTAAAAGAAATCGCCATCCATGGATTCACCAAAGCCATGAATAAGTACAACCAAAAGTAGTTGAGGTCCTTTTATAGATTTATTCGAGTCGTTGCAAAACTTAATTTCAACCTCCCCCCTCTTGAAGAAGAAGGGGAATTTGGTCGTGGATGAAACGATTGGAACGGGTCTACTTTTCGCAGCTTTATATAAGGAACAACCCGATAATTACGTCATCGTCTCCAATAACCTTTATGGGGCTCAGAAGACCTATGAGTTTTTGCTTAATTTCCTAAAAGAGGAGGAAGTGGTTTTCTTTCCAGCCGATGAATTATTGCGGGCAGAATCCCTCTCTTCCTCTAATGAATTGATGTCGCAAAGGCTCTATGCCATGGGGCAATTGCAAAACGAGAAAAAGAAAATCCTCGTCACCCATCCTGCGGCCCTTCTCCGTTATCTCCCCAACCCCAAGAAATTTAAATCCCACACCATTCATCTGAAGAAAAATGGGAATTATAAGCTCGAAGATCTAAAGTCCTCTCTTTTAGAGATGGGCTATAAGAAGGTCAATAAGATCGACCAATCTCTCGAATTCGCTTCTAGGGGAGATATCCTCGACATCTATTCGGTCAATTATCTAAAACCCATCCGAATCGAATTCTTCGATACGGACATCGAATCGATTAGATTCTTCGATATCGCCACTCAATCCTCGGTTGAAGAAATCGAAGAAATCGATATTTTGCCTGCTACCGATTTATTCCTCGACGATGATGAAATCAATTCCTTTGTCATGAGAATAAATGATCAATTAGACGTCGATCTATCCTTCCTTAATGACAGCCAACGGGAGATCCTCAAGCAGCACACGATGGTGGACCTTGAGAATATCGTCGGAAGAAACTACCGCCCAGGACTTTATAAATATATGGGCTTCGCGGTCGGAGAGCCTTATTCCATCACCAGTTATTTTGATTACAAACTCTGTTTCGTCTCTTCTAAAGAAGCTTTCACGGCCTCCACCCAACTTTTAGATCAGGAATCAAGAGCCTTCCTCAATGAACTCCATCAAAATCAATTGATTCCCTCTCATTTAGAAGTCTATATGGGCATCGATAAAGCCTTAGCGAAGATGAGCAAGGTCTTCTTTGGGCAAAGATATGTGAAAGGCCCTGACGATTCTTTCTTCAATGTCCGAAAGATCATCTCGGCCGGAACTGGCATCGCTTCCTTGGTTCCGACGGTCAATAACTACTTGGCCAGCACCGATAAATTGGTGATTTCCCTTAATGATAATCGTCAATTAGAGACGGTTAAGAGTTTCTTGGAAAATTCTCAAATTCCCTATCAAATCGTGGATGGATTTACTCTTCCAGAAGGAAAACTCGGTCTTGCGACCACCCCCTTAAACTCCGGATTTGAGATTCCCGACATCAAGGTTGCCTATATCTCTTCAAGCGAGATCTTTGGCCAAAAAGTCGCGAACTCCCGTTTCTCCTCTAGGTTCAAAGAAGCCACGATCCTTAAAACCTACGAAGATCTTCAGCCTGGCGATTATGTCGTCCACGAATATAAAGGCATCGGTCAATTCGCCGAGATCATGACGATGGAAGTCGACGGCCTTCATCGCGACTATATCAAGATCATCTATGCGAATAACCAAGTCCTTTACGTCCCTTTAGAGCAGCTCCATCTCATCAGGAAATATTCAGGCCGAGAAGGCTATGCCCCAAAATTATCCTCTTTATTCGGCAACGGATGGAAAAAGAAGAAGCAGCAGATCAAAGAGAAGATGTCTGATCTTGCCGACCGTTTGATTTCTTTATATGGGGAGAGGACGAAAATCGAAGGATTTGCCTTCCCACCCGACGATGAATTCCAAGAAAGATTTGAGCAAGAATTCCCTTATCAATTAACGCTAGACCAGCAAAAATCCCTCGATGAAATCAAAGAGGATATGGAAAAGCCGGAAATCATGGACCGTCTATTATGCGGAGACGTGGGTTTTGGCAAAACTGAAATCGCTTTTAGAGCGGCCTTCAAAGCGATTTCAGCGGGCAAGCAAGTGGCCTTGCTCTGCCCGACGACCTTATTAGCAAGGCAACATTATGAAGTGGCCCTTCAAAGATTCGCGAATTTCGGAGTCCATATCGCCCAGTTATCTCGATTAGTCCCGACTGCCGTTCAGAAGGTGGCGATTAAGGAAATCGATGAAGGAAAGATTCATCTAGTTATCGGGACCCATCGCCTATTATCGAAAGAAATCCACTTTAAGGATCTAGGCCTATTGATCGTGGATGAAGAACAAAGATTCGGAGTCGAGCAAAAAGAGAAGATCAAAGAATTGAAATCCTCCGTCGATGTTTTGACTTTATCGGCCACCCCAATACCTAGAACCATGCAGATGTCTTTGGTCGGCATTAGACCTTTATCGCAGATCAATACGGCCCCGGAAGCCAGAATGCCGATCCAAACTTATGTCACCCCTTATTCAGAAGATGTGGCTTATGAGCTTATCTCTCGAGAATTGGCAAGAGATGGGCAGGTATTCTATGTCCATAACAAAATCGCCAGCATTTATTCCCGTTCGTCTTATATCGCTAGAAATGTCCCATCCGCGAAAGTGGGGGTGGTCCATGGCCAGATGGAAAAGGAAGAAATCGAAGACGTCATGGCGAAATTCTATGATAAGGAAATTAACGTTTTGGTCTGCACTTCCATCGTCGAAAATGGAATCGACATCCCTAACGCGAATATGATTATCGTGGAAGATGCCGACCGATTTGGTTTAGCCCAACTCTATCAGATTAAGGGCAGAGTCGGCCGAGGTGATAAAATCGCCTATGCCTATTTGATGTATAAGCCCTATAAAGACCTTAATGATGAGGCCCAGAAGAGACTAAAAGCCATTCAGGAATTCACCGAATTAGGCTCTGGCTACAAGATTGCCCAACGCGACTTGATGATTAGAGGCGCGGGAGATATTTTGGGTTCTGAGCAAGCAGGCTTCATCGATACGATTGGCTTAGATCTATATATGAAGCTCCTTAATGATGCGATTGAGGAGAAAAAGGCTGGGAAGCCTAAGGAGCCTCCTAAGCCGAAGAAGCTTTTCAAGATCGATGCCTATATCCCTCAAGGCTATGCGATTAACTCCGATAAGGTTGGTTTATATCAGGAATTAGACGCGGTCAAAGATGAGAAAGAATTGCGCGCTTTCAGCAAACATATGCGGGATATGTATGGGAAAATGCCAGAAGAGGTTAAGCTTTTGATTAAGAAAAAGAGCATCGATATCTTTACCGAAAGCGAGGAATTCACTTCGGTCGAAGACTACGATACCTATGTCGACATCAACTTATCGGACACTTTCTCGAGGATAAACGGGATTGGGGTTTCTCTATTTGAGAGGATGACCCCATATCTAAAATTCATCCGCGTTTCTTTCGTCGAAAAGAGATTAAGAATCCGTTATTACAAGCAAGAGAAGTGGCTTGACCACCTCGAAGAAATCACAAATTTGATACATGTGCTTTATTTAAAGCACCTTGAAGGCTAATTTGTGATACGATTATTAGCATGAGAATCGATAAATTTCTGAAAGTGAGCAGAATCATCAAACGGAGGGAGACTGCCAAGAACCTCTGCGATGATGGCGATATCTCGATCAATGGCAAAATCGCTAAGCCGATGAGTGAGGTAAAAGAAGGGGATATCCTCGTCCTCCAAATCGGTAAAAACACGATTACCGCGAAGATTCTTCAAGTCAAGGAATTCGCGACCAAAGATCAGGCCAAAGCCATGTATGAGATTATCGATGACCAAACTAGCGATGCGTAAAGGAGATACGTATGTGGAGTGAAGACACACTGAATTTCAAATTTGACAAAGACGGCGTCTATATGATCGCCGCCACCTATTCATCGAGCTCGATGGCTCTGATGGATATGCTTTTGAAGAAGGGCATCCACCCGATTGTTTGCTATATCAACTATCACATGGATAACACCAATAACATTGAATCCAACATCCGTGAATACTGCGCTGAGCATCAGCTATGCCTTGAAGTCTGCGACACGCAGTTCCTCCCTCAGGCTGGGAAAACCACCGATTATGAGAAGTGGGCGAGAAAAATCCGTTACGACTTCTTCAAAGAAATCTCGGAGAAATACGACCTTGCGGCCACTTTCATCGCCCATACCCAAGACGATGTCTTAGAGACTTATTTGGTCACTAAGCGGAGCGGCATCAAAAATGCCAAATATGGCTATAACAAAATCTCCACTCGCCATGGCATCATGATTGTTAGGCCATTGCTTTCCTACTCTAAAGAAGACCTCCGCGAATATTGCTTGGAGAATAATGTCCCATTTAGCGATGACCTCTCCGAATCGACTTTCAATAAAGAAAAAAGCGAGATCCGCCGCGAAATTGAGGGCATGAACGAAATCGAAAGAGATGCCCTTTTGGTGGAAATGAAGAAAGAAAACGCCGAAAAAGAAGGCTTGATTGAGGCGATTGACGATAACGCCAAAAAGCTCAACGAGCTTAATATCCGCTCAATCATCGCCTTATCCTCCGATGAATTCGCCGAAACCATCGTCTCCTTCCTTAACGATAAATCCCCAGTTCACATCAGGGTGAATGAAAAGATGCTGAAAGACATTAGAGAGCTTTGCCTCAATAAAGTCCCCAATGCCTCGCTTCATTTAAAGGGAGACGTCTATCTCGTCAAGGCCTATGACGTCATCTATGTCAATCCGACCGGAAACGATATGCCTTATACCTACGTCATCGAAAAACCCTGCAAATTCGAGTGCGATGCCTTTGATTTCGATTTCTCCAATGGGGCAGAAGATAGAAATATCCATGAAGACGACTATCCTTTGACCGTCAGAAGCGTTCTTCCTCAGGACGTCTTCAATTATGGCGGCTACCTTGAGCCGATTAAGAGAATGCTCCTTGAAAACGGAATCGATCCCAAATATCTCTCGATTTGGCCCGTCTTCCTCAATAAAGATGGCAAGATCATCTACGTCCCAAGATTCAAGAAAGGGTTCGTGGAATATCACACTTCGAGCCTACATATCCATTTAGACTAGCCAAAAGCGCATAATTCTTGAAGTTTCACCATTTATGGTGTAACTTGCATTCTATGGCACCTTGTTAGCCAAACAAAACCACACACTCAACTAAATTCATATAGGAGGAAACACCCATGAACGAAAAAAGGCCACGCCGTGGCTTAGGCAGTTACCTCGTCTACTTGCTAGTTTTAGTAGGCGTCGGTTTGATTGTCTTCTTCAGCATCAGAAGCCTCATCAATCCCACAACCACGTGGAATGTGAGCCAACTCGACGCGCTTCTTAATTACAACCAAACTAGCACGACTCAACCGGCTGATAAGGTCGAACCGGTCTATATTCAGTCAGTTTATGTTTCGCAAAACCCAACGACCACCATCGTTTCGGGCACAGCCTACACTAGAAAATCCAATTCTAGCCGCATCTCTTACACAGTTAACGTTTTGAATACCCAATGGAATGAGACTTTCGAAGTCTCCCGCATTGATAGCAATGGCGTTGTCACCATCGAAAAGCATCCTTCTTATTCTTCCTTATTCAAAGGCGCCATCGCTGAGTGGAATGAACTTTATGCCACCAGCAAAGCCCCAGTGAATGAAAGAGCCTTGGAAAATATCGATAATCCCTATCAGGTTTCCTTCTGGGATACCTGGGGACCGACCATCATCCAATTCATCTTGTTGATTGGCGTGGCCGTCTTCTTCTCCTTCTTCCTCAACCGTTCAGTCGGTGGAGCCAATCGTCAGGCGATGGACTTTAATAAGTCAACCGCCAGAAGAGAGACCTCCAAAGTCAAATTCGCCGATGTGGCGGGTTGTGACGAAGAAAAGGCCGAGATGGTCGAAATGGTCGAATATCTCAAAGAACCGAAGAAATATTCTAAATATGGCGCCCGTTTGCCTAAGGGTGTCTTGTTGATCGGTAACCCAGGTACTGGTAAGACCCTCCTTGCTAAGGCCGTGGCCGGTGAAGCTGGGGTCCCATTCTACAGCATCTCTGGCTCAGACTTCGTCGAAATGTTCGTCGGTGTCGGTGCCGGACGTGTCCGTGACTTATTCTTAAAAGCCAAGCAAAGCGCACCATGTATCGTCTTCATCGATGAAATCGATGCCGTCGGTCGTCAAAGAGGCGCTGGCTTAGGCGGAGGCAACGACGAAAGAGAACAGACTCTTAACCAACTTCTCGTTGAGATGGATGGCTTTGAGCATAATGCCGGTATTCTCGTCATGGCCGCTACCAACCGTGACGATGTCCTCGACCCAGCCTTGCTTAGACCTGGTCGTTTCGACAGAATCATCACCGTCTCCCTACCAAATGCCGCAGGCAGAGAAGCCATCTTCAAAGTCCATGCAAGAAATAAGAAAATCGGTGCCGATGTCGACTTCAAGGCTTTAGCCCAAAGAACCGTCGGATTCTCTGGCGCGGATATTGAGAACATCCTCAATGAAGCGGCCATCCTAGCCGTCAGATTCCATAAGGATGACATCTCGATGGCGGAAATCGATGAAGCCATCGATAGAAGAATCGCCGGACCTGCTAAATCCAACAAGGGACTCAATGAGCGTGAAAGACGCCAAGTCGCTTTCCATGAAAGTGGCCATGCCGTCATCGGACTTGTTCTCCCACACGCTGAAAAAGTCCAGAAAATCACGATTATTCCTCGTGGTCAGACCGGTGGTCATGTCCTTATGACCCCTGAAGATGATCGCTTCTTGCTCACTAAGAAAGAGCTCCTAGCCCAAATCACTGGCTTACTTGGTGGTAGAACCTCCGAAGAAATCTTCTTTGATGATGTCTCCACCGGCGCCCAAAACGATATCCAACAAGCGACGAGAATCGCCCGTATGATGGTTACCGAACTCGGTATGTCCGAGCTTGGGCCTATCCAATATGAATCGGCGACCGGTTCCGTCTTCCTTGGAAGAGATTATGCGAACACTCAAAGGAACTTCTCCTCAGAAGTCGCTTACGAGATTGATAAGGCCATCCGCGATATCATCGAGGCGGCCCATATCCAAGCTAGGGAAATCCTCCTTGAGCATAAGAAGGATGTCCAACTCATCGCTGAGACCCTCTTGAAGCAAGAAACCATCACCGCTGAAGAGATCGACGCTCTTATCAAGAGCGGCGCCCTTCCCGCTAAGGAAGTCCAAACCGTCCAAGAGACCGATGTCTTAAAAGAGGATAAGCCCGCTGAGGAAAAACCCGCGGAAGAAAAACCCGCTTCTGAAGAAGCCCCAAAGAAAAAGGCCGCTCCAAGAAAGAAGAAGGTTGAAAAGCCCGTGGAAGAAGCCCCAGTAGAGGAGCCAAAGGAAGAAAAGCCTGAAGGCGATTCTGACGAAGGCGATAAATAATCACCAAATGGATGCAGTTAACCCTGCATCCATTTATTTTTGCGGGCAAAACCCCGATGGATTTCTTTTCCATCGCTTTTAAATTGAATAAAGAAGATAATGACAGTAAACTAACGCGTATGAGTTTTATTAAGGATATCGAAATCTCCACCCCGGTTGTTCTCGGCCCGATGGCTGGAGTCACGACTTTAGCATATCGCGACTTCATGAAGCCCTTTGGGGTCGGTCTTTCCTTTTCTGAAATGATCTCCGACTGTGGTTTATTCTATGGCAATAAAATGACCATGAATTATTACAAGACCTCCAAAATCGATCATCCGGTCGGGCTGCAGTTATTCGGCTTCGATAAGAATAATTCACTCAAAGCAGTGGAGATTCTTGAGAACAATGCCGAATACGATATCCTCGATTTGAATTTCGGCTGCCCCGTTCAGAAAGTCACCAAAACCGGAGCCGGAAGCGCTTGGCTTAAACGTCCGATGGATGAATTCTATGATTATGTCCATAGCATCGTTCTCGCTTCCCATAAGCCAGTCTCGGCGAAAATCCGTCTTGGCTGGAATGAGAAGATGATTAATTATAGAGAAGTCAGCAAGATGCTTGAGGACGCTGGTATATCCTTATTATCTATACACGCGCGCACGACCGCCCAACTTTATAGCGGAAAGGCCGATTATGAAATTCTAAGGGGGTTTGGAAGAGAAATTTCCATTCCTTTATGTATCTCAGGCGACATCTTTGAGGCTGAAGAGGCCATGAAGGCCAAAGAGATAACCGGCGCTTCTTACATCATGGTAGCCCGCGGTGGATTAGGTAATCCCCGTCTAGTTTCCAATATCGTCCATCTCGATAGGGGAGAACCTCTTGAGCCAGAGCCTACCTTATTAGATCAAGTCACTTGGGCTGAGGAATTCTCCAATATGCTCATCGATTATGTTGGGGAGAGAACCGCGGTTATGCAGCTTAGAGGCCTGATTCCCCATTTCTTCTCTGGCTTCCCTGGCTATAAGAAAATAAGAGCGGAAATCAGCATGGAAATCAAAACCGTTGAGGATTTGCGCAAGATTTTTGCTGGAATCAGAAACCGCCAAAAACTCTAAATTAGACAACATCATTCTTTTTGTTGCAATCTATCTAAAGCAATTGACAAAATAAGCCAAAAGATTAAAATGTTCGTATGCGAACGATTTCGCATAGTTTTTAATCTCATGAGCGACAAAAAACCTATTGGAGTAGAAATCAGAACGACTTCCAACATGATCAAATGCTATATTGATCAGATTCTTTCCGAACGCTTAGATTTTGGCTTAACAGGCATTGAAGGAATGATCCTTAGCTACATCTTCCGACTAGAAGATAAGGGGATCGTGACCGCTAGAGATGTCATGAAATCCTCGAAAGCCTCAAAATCCACGACTTCCCAATCCTTAACCGGGTTAGAGAAGAAGGGCTTCATAACAATGGGGCCCTCAGAAGAGGATAAGCGAGTGAAAATCATTCAGCTGACCGAAAGAGGAAGAGAGGCCCAGGCTGAATGCCGCTATGTCTTCCAAGACATTAGAAAAGTCATTTCCCAAGGCATCACTGAAGAAGAAGAAAATCTTCTTCGGGAGATGCTAGAAAAAATCCAAAAGAATATTTCAAGAAAGGAGGAAGAGTCATGATTGCAACGTTCAAATATTTGCTAAAGAGTCTGCGTGAATACAAAAAAGATGTCGCTTTGACATGGTTATTCGTGTTACTTGAGACTTTCTGCGAAATTCTCGTTCCATTCTTGATGCAATTTTTAGTCCAGTCCATCCAGATCGTTTCTGGCGTGGCGGACGCCAGTTCGCTTAGAACCTTCGGACCATTGGTCCAATGGTTCGTTGATGCCATCAACCAAACTGGCGTTGCCTCACCATTTATCTATGGCGGAATTATGGCCGTCATGGCGGCTTTAGCGGCGATGTGTGGTATCGCGGCCGGTTATTGGTCTTCCAGCGCTTCGGCGGGTTTAGGGAAGAATCTTCGCCACGATATGTATTATCAAGTCCAAAGATTCTCCTTCAATAACATCGATAAATTCTCAACTTCATCGATCGTTACTAGAACTACCACCGATGTCCAAAATGTCCAATTCGCTTTCCAGATGGCCATTAGAGGCGTCATCCGCGCCCCCTTCACCCTCATTTTTGCGATCATCATGAGCTTCATCACTTCTTGGAAGTTAGCCTTTGTCTTCGTCGCAGTTGTCCCAGTCCTTATCGTCTTACTTATCCTCTTAGCCACGGTTGTTCACCCAATCTTTGAGAGAATCTTCCGTAAATACGATGACTTAAATGAAGCGGTTCAGGAAAATATCACCGGCATCCGCGTCGTCAAAGCCTTCGGACGTCAAGAAGAGGAGAAAGAGAAATTCAACGCGGTTTCCGACTTCTTATATAAGAACTTCTTGAAGACTGAGAAAATCATGGCCTTCCAAAGCCCTGGATTCTCCTTGCTTATCTATGGCTCAATCATCGCGATTGCCTGGTTTGGCTCGAATATCATCCTTAAATCCAATTCGGCGGAGATGAATACCTCTGGCCTTACCACCTTATTCTCTTATGTCATGCAAGTCATGATGGCCTGCATGTTCATCTCGATGATCTACGTCATGACCATCATCTCCAGAAATTCGGCCGAACGTATCGTCGAACTCTTGAAGGAAACTCCGGAAATCAATCAGCCTGAGAATGCTCTTAAGGAAGTCAAAGATGGCTCGATCGACTTTGAGAATGTCTCCTTTGCCTATGGCAATGGAGGTAAAGTCCTTCAAAATATCAACCTTCACATCAAATCCGGCCAGACGGTCGGCATCATCGGCTCGACTGGTTCAAGCAAGACGACCTTGATGTCCTTGATCCCAAGGCTTTATGACGTCAATGAAGGCACCGTCAAAGTCGGTGGGGTTGATGTCAGAGAATATGACATCGAATCTCTCCGCGAAGCCGTCTCGATGGTCCTTCAGAAGAACACCCTCTTCACCGGAACGATTGAATGGAACTTAAGATGGGGCGATGAAAATGCCTCGATGGATGAAATCAAGCAAGCCTGTCAAATCGCTCAGGCCGACGGTTTCATCTCCTCCTTCAAAGACGGTTATCAGACCATGATCGATGAAGGCGGCACCAATGTTTCGGGTGGGCAAAAACAACGTATCTGCATCGCCCGTGCTTTATTGAAGAAACCTAAAATCCTCATTCTTGATGACTCGACCTCAGCGGTCGACACCCACACGGATAGTTTAATCCGTCAGGGCATCAAGGAAGTCATCCCTGGCACGACGACCTTCATCGTCGCCCAGAGAATCCTCTCCGTCAAAGATTGCGATTTGATCCTTGTCATGGACAAAGGCATCATCACCGAGATGGGAAATAATGAGGAATTGATGGAAAAATCAGAGGTCTATAGAGATCTTTATATCTCGCAGATCGGAGGAGGTGATTTCGATGCCGCCGAGTAGAGGAAAAGCAATGGCACGTAAACCTTTGAGCGCCAAAGAAAGCAAAGGCACTCTCAAACGTCTATTCTCTTATATTTTCAAATATTACAAATTCGAGTTCTGGATGGGTATCACCTGCATTTTGGTCTCCACCATCACCGGTGTTATCCCCGCTTTATTGACTGGTCAAATCGTCGACCAGTTGGATACCGCTTTGAAAACCATGAATGAATATATCAAAGCAGGTAACCAAATCGCCGCGACCAACACCATGAATGAGGCCCTCGCCTATATTGGAATCGAGATCCTCATCGTTGTCGGGATTATCTTAGTCGGTCTTACCTGCAACTATTTCTATCAGATCCTCATGTCCAAATTAGGGCAGGGGACCATGAAGAAAATCAGAGATGACCTCTTCAATCACATGCAAGATCTCCCCTTATCGTATTTCGATACGAGGACGCGTGGAGACTTGATGTCAATCTACACTAACGATGTCGACACTCTCCGTGAAGCCATCTCGAGATCCTTGCCGATGTTAGTCCAGTCCTCCTTCACGATGATCGTCGTCCTTGTCTCGATGTTCATTAGATCTTGGGCCCTTGCGATCGCCGTAATTGTCTTGGTTATCCCCACCGTCTTAATCTCTAAGACTGTTTCGGGAAAATCTGGAAAATACTTCATCTCCCGCCAAGCCGCGATGGCCAAAACCAATGGGTATGTCGAAGAGATGATCAACGGCCAGAAAGTCATCAAGGTCTTCAACTATGAGAAGCGGGCCAAAGCCGGGTTTGACAAAGTCAATGATGAGCTTTGCTACCACGCGACAAAAGCCAGTAGATACGCTAGCTTACTAATGCCAATCGTCAATCAGTTAGGCAATCTCCAATACGTCATCATCGCCATCATCGGAGCCGGTATCATCGTCTCCGGAGGTGCTAGCTGGACCAACATCACCGTTGGGACCATCGTCACCTTCTTATCCTTATCCAAGCAATTCACTCAGCCAATCGGCAACTTAGCCCAGCAAGCCTCCTCCGTCTTCATGGCGATGGCCGGCTCTGCCCGTATCTTCGCTCTTATCGACACCCCTGCCGAAAAAGACGAAGGCTATGTCGAGCTCTGCAATGCCATCGAAGGCAAGGATGGGGAACCCATCGAATGCCAAGAGACCACTGGCAAGTGGGCTTGGAAGCATCCTCATGGAGATGGAACCATCACCTATACTTGGCTAAAAGGCGATATCACTTTCACCGATGTCGACTTCTCCTATGTCCCAGGTAAGCCGATCCTCAAGAATATCAGCCTATATGCTAAGCCAGGTCAGAAGGTAGCCTTCGTCGGTCCTACTGGGGCGGGAAAAACCACCATCACCAACCTCATCAATCGTTTCTATGATATCGAGGATGGAAAGATCAGATATGATGGAATCAACATTAACAAGATCAAGAAGAAGGATCTAAGAAGATCTCTCGGCATGGTCTTGCAGGATACCGTCTTATTCACCGGAACCGTCAAAGAGAACATCCGTTATGGCCGATTAGATGCCACGGATGAAGAAGTGGAAGCCGCTGCGAAACTCGCTAACGCTGACTCCTTCATCAGGCAATTGCCCAATGGCTATGACACCGTCTTAGACAAAGCGGGCATGAATCTCTCTCAAGGTCAGCGTCAGCTTCTATCTATCGCTAGAGCGGCCATCGCCAATCCTCCCGCGATGATTCTTGATGAAGCGACCTCCTCAATCGATAGCCGTACGGAGAAGTTGGTCCAAGAAGGCATGGATGCGATTATGAAAGGCCGCACGGTCTTCGTCATCGCCCACCGTCTATCGACCGTCAAAGACTCCGATGTCATCATGGTCATCGACGATGGTGAGATTATCGAAAGGGGTAATCACGATGAGTTGATTGCCAAAAAAGGCAAATACTATCAACTCTACACTGGCAACTCCATCAAATAAAATCCAAATCCCAGAGTGATCTGGGATTTTTTGTTTTTCCGTGCAAAAACGATATATTTTTCGTTTTTGCCATACATTTTGAAACGGAAAAACAACGCTGATTTTATTTGCTTTTTGAAAACATTTGTTTTCACTAGATAATCTAGAGGAAAAATAAATCATTATTGATTTAACTATCTATTTCCCTTTTCTTGTTATAGACTATCAAGGCGAGTTTTACGCAGGAGGTCCAAACAATGGAAGAAGTCAAACTGAATGACCAAGAAGAAGCACGTCAAAATAAGCTTCCTAAGTACGTCGAATTAGGCGTCGATCCTTTTGGCAAACGTTACGACTGGAAAGATCGTATCGTCGATCTCCGCGAGAAGTTCGGTTCCCTTTCCCCTGAGGAATTAGAGAAAGTCGACTCTAGCTGCGATGTGGCGGGACGTCTTATCTCCATCAGAAGAATGGGTAAGGCCTCTTTCGTCAACCTCAAAGATGAGCATGGCGTCATCCAGGCTTGGCTTGGTAGAGACGTCGTCGGTGAGCATGACTATGAAGTCTTCAAGTTAGCCGATTTAGGCGATATCGTCGGGTTACAGGGCACATTGATGTACACTAGAACTGGCGAACTCACCATCCGCACCACCAAATTCACCCATATCACCAAGTGCTTGAAACCTCTCCCTGAGAAGTTCCATGGCTTAACCGATATCGAAGACCGTTATAGAAAGAGATATCTCGATTTAATCGTCAACGACGAATCAAGAAAAGTGGCCTTAATGAGACCTGCCATCATCAAAGGCGTCCGTAATTACTGCGACTCCATGGGATTCGTCGAAGTTGAGACTTCGATTCTCTCCCCAATCGCCGGCGGAGCCTCGGCTCGTCCTTTCATCACCCATCATAATGCCTTAGATAAGGATTTCTATCTCCGTATCGCGACCGAATTGAACTTGAAGAAGTGCATGGTCGGCGGGATTGATAGAGTCTATGAAATCGGCCGCATCTTCAGAAACGAAGGTATCGATGCCAAGCATAACCCCGAATTCACCACGATTGAGTTATATCAGGCTTATGGCGATCTCCAATCGATGAAAGAATGGTTCGAAGGGTTATTCAGATATCTTTGCGCGAACGTCGTAAAGAAGGAAGTCTTCGAATGGAATGGAAAGACCATCGATGTCTCTAAGCCATTCGCCGACATCTCAATGGCCGAAGCCATCAAGAATGTCTGTGGCGTTGATTTCACTCAGGATATCCCTTTTGAAGAAGCGGTGAAGTTAGCCAAGGAACATAATGTTCCTCTCCAACAATCTTGGAATTCCACCGGCTACATCATGCAGGCTTTCTTCGATGAACTCGTCGAGCCAACCTTAGTCAACCCAACTTTCATCCATACCTATCCAATTGAGGTCTCCCCATTAACCAAGAAGACCGATGATCCAAGATTCGTCGATAGATTTGAGCTCTTCATTGCCGGAACCGAATTCGGCAACGCCTATAGCGAGCTCAACAATCCATTCGACCAAAAGGAAAGATTCGAAGCCCAGCTTGCTGCGAGAAATCGTGGCGATGAAGAAGCGGCGGATATCGATTTCTCTTTCATCGATGCCTTGATGTATGGCATGCCTCCCGCTGGGGGCATTGGCGTTGGCATTGACCGTCTTTGCATGCTCTTGACCGAGCAAGATAACATCCGCGAAGTTTTGCTCTTCCCAACGATGAAAGACGAAAAATAAGCGGGATTTGCCAGTGATTTTCTTAAACTGCCCTCCAATAAGCGAGGGCAGTTTTCATTTATTTTGAGAATTTTTGAACAAAATTGCGGAAAACCTCCATTTATATAGTGGGGGCAGATAAAGCCATTGAACTCCCAGGCTTAGATGGGAGATGACAATGAAAAAGTGGATTCTTCATTGATTATACTCAAGCTTCATAATATAATTATGACCGCTTCTGTGAAGGTAGAAGCACATACTCTTATGGTCATACGTGCAATTCGATATGATCCTGAGACCAAATTAGGAGGTGTAAGTATATGAAGAAATACGAACTCATGTACATCTTAAACGCCAACCTCGACGAGGCTGCCCGTAAAGATGAAATCGCCAAACTCCAGAAGATCCTTGAAGACAACAAGGCTAAGGTCACCAAGACCGAGGAGTGGGGCGTCAAAGAGTTGGCTTACCCGATCAAAAAGCAGAGCAAAGGCTACTATGTCATTCTCAAAGTGACTGCCGAAGAAGCTCTCAACGAATTTGATCGTTTAGCGAAACTTGATAACAACGTTCTTCGTCACTTGATCACTGTCGATCAAGACTAAGCAACGACAATTAATTGGAGGATCTAAACTATGTTGAACCGTGTAATCCTTATTGGGAATCTTACCCGTGAGCCAGAGACCAGAAAACCTTCACCTGAGCTCACAATCACTAACTTCACCATTGCGGTTAATGATTATAAGAAAAATTCCGACGGCACTTCGAACCCGCCTTTGTATATGAGGTGTGTTACGTTTGGACAAAAAGCAGAACTTGCTAGAGCCAGTCTCCATAAAGGAACTCGCGTCGCTGTTGAAGGACGTTTGAGTCAGAGAAAATATATCCGTCAGACCGACGGCATCGAAATGACCACAATCGAAACGATTATCGATAATTTCTATTTCCTCGATCCAAAAGACACTACACCCCGCGCTAATGAAGGTGGAAATGATTTCCGCCCCGATCGTCCAGCGCCAGGCGTCACCAGCCAAGTTCAGCCTGAATCTTCGTCCAATATGGACACCATCGATACTCTCGACGACGATCTTCCAGACTTTGAATAGAAAGGATAATCAACAATGGCTTTCAAGAAAATGAGACCCAGGAAGAAGGTCTGCTACTTCACTAAGAACAAAGTCAAATATATTGACTACAAGGACGTTGAACTTCTCAAAAAGTATATCAATGCTGATGGGAAGATCACCCCACGTTCCGTCACTGGAACCTCTGCGAAGTATCAAAGACAACTCGCCAGAGCGATCAAAAATGCTCGTTTCATGGCTCTTCTCCCAGAACCTGGACAAAGATAAACTCTTGTGTGTCAGGACGAGAGCAATTCTCTCCAACGAGACGAAGATCGTTCTCCCCGACGCACGAAGCAAAAGCGAATTAGACCGTCCCTCGTGGGCGGTTTTTTCATGCTCGTCCGTCCCTCATCCTGGAACTATCAGAAACCATCGACGTCGAAGCTACTTTATATATCTGTATATAACGCGTTCTGGCTAGCCCCGGTCAGTCCACGTCGCACGATCGTAGTTTTGGCTGGCAAATGCTAGGCGTCCTCCGAATCGCGTCCCACGGGTCGAATATGGGCTTCGACGGAGAGAGCGAAGTTCGTCCTTTCGGAGAGAATGGGCGTCGTCATGGCACAGATATTGTTGTTGGACAGTCGTTGATTCCCTCAGTTGGACAAAAACGACTTCCCTCGACAGAGCATTAATTAAGATTATCTAGTTGGCTAGGAACTAGCAGATATTCTATGAAGTAAAATTAGGCGTCCTTGATGGGCGTCTTTTTTCTTCTTTGTTATCTTTTTGTCAGCGTATTGCATAAAAAAATAGTTAATACTATTATGATATTATGAGCAAACCTAAGATGTGTCCAAAATGTCAAAAAGAGTATGATATAGATCATTTATATTGTTCTTTTTGTGGCACTCCTTTAGTAGATAACCCTATATATTTAAAAGAGCAAGAAGAATTGAAACGTCAAAAATTAAAAGAGCAAGAAGAATTGGAACGTCAAAAAGAGCTTTACGAAAGAACTTATTCTGCATCAGACTATTATTCAGCAAAAAAAGAGCTTGTCGAAAAAGTGAATTTACTAATTTCTAAATATCGTCGTTTTGAAGGTGAGTATGGTGTTAAAAGAATTATCGATGAAGTTGAACGCGAGTGTGAGTACATCAAAAAACTATTAGACAATAAAGAAAATCTTTATAAAATTAAACAAGAGTGCGAGCATAGATTAGAGCATTACTATCATCTTTTCGAAAACAAATTTTATAATTTCTATTTATGGGATCATTTCTTTTGTTTTGATGACCCCCAAATTTTGCGACAAAAAAACCGTAAGGTTAAAGATAAATTAAAATATTATCTTGACGAGTTACGTGGTATTGCTAACTATGGAAGTTGCTATCCTTTAAGACATCTTGCTGTTGAAGCTGTACCGTTACTAAAAAAAGACATAGAAACGATTGATAAATTGTTTGTTGATTTATGTGCTAGAGTGGAAAATACACAACCTAAAGAAAGATTTATTGAATTTGTTTTTGAACCTGATTTGGTTAATGAATTATTTCGTGTTATCGAAATAGCAAACAATGCAATTAGCAAGTACAGCGAATTATTAAATAGAATTCGAACCACATCCAGATAAAAGAATTCGGGCTTGTTTTCTATCTAAATTCGAGAGTTAATTTTATGTCCAGATAAAAATGACATTAAAATTGTATGTATTTATTTAGAAGAGTTAAACAATCTGGCCCACGTCGCACGATCGTAGTTTTGGCTGGCAAATGTTAGGCGTCCTCCGAATCGCACCCCACGGGTCGAATATGGGCTTCGACGGAGAGAGCGAAGTTCGTCCTTTCGGAGAGAATGTGCGTCGTCTTGGCACAGTAACCTGGGCGCAACGGCAAACGCAAACACATCAGGCGTCTCGAAAGAGGCGTCTTTTGTATTTATACAAAGGATTTCCTCGGACCCGGCGCCGATGACGTGGCGGCAGGGGATGGAACGGCTTCGGAGGGAGGATGCGAATCCTTGCCCCAAGCGGGATATGTGAGCCTATCGTGAGATAACTCTGTTGTGTCAGGACGAGAGCAATTATCTTCAATGAGACAAAAGGCACTCTCCTAGCACGACAATTAGTCGACACATATGACAAGGCCTGAATTAAGGCTAAGATCAATGTAAATTAAGTCGTCCATAATGGGCGGCTTTTTTACCGCAAGATACTAACTTAATAAAATTCGACAATACTATTGCTTTTATTAAGTGGTTCAATTTTTTTCATTTTATCTTCTTTTCTAATAATCCTTAATCTTAAATCACCATCAGTGCAATGTATTACGACATTTGGAGTAAATTCTTGCAAATCAAACGAATTAAACGGTAATTCAGTAAAATGTAATATACTTTTAAATTTATACTTCGTTCCATCATAGAACACTTTTCCAATGCTCCAACACGAAAACATTTCAATATCAATATAATCAACGCTACTTGGTATGTTTATCTCACAAGTACTATTAATTTGCATATAATGAGGTTCTTTGCATAACAATTGTTTAAGTGTTTTAGGAAGCACAATTCTGTTAACCAAAGTATCATAGTAGTTACCAATATCATACACTGTACGCCCCTCATCTATTTTTAATTCGTATGCGATGATTTGGCCGACTTTCTTTATTTCTGTTTTAGGAGGGATATTAATGTATCCGATATAAGTCTGATGAGAGGGCCAGAAATTAAAAAAATGGACATCAGGATGGATTGAGATACTATAGAAAATAGAAAAATCGCTAAATTTTCTCTCAATATCAATCCGTTTAACCGATTGTGGGATAACTAATGCAGTCATTTGTTTCCAAGTGTCCGATAACTCTCGTTTCCATGAAGAAAGGTCATCCCTTTCTATCTTTTTCATGGTATCAAAAAATTCACTTTTTTCTAAAGTATGGTCAAGGCAATGAAATAAATATAAGCGTATATCCTTGAATGCATGGCTATAGCCACTATTGTACGTTTCTAAGGTATCTCCGTTAATTTCAAAAGAAGGTGCTTCCTCGTCCTTTTCAATTATGATCCTGCTAGATCCACAATAACGGCAAAAACGATCGCCTTGATCTAATGCTTTTTTGCAGTCTCCACAATATGTCTTCATATAGATGCTCCTATAACCATTATTATAGCATGTAGAACTATATCAAGTGTTTTTTGCATATCGTCGAAGTAGTCGTGGCAAAATTAGACAACTGGCGGAGGCTCTTTTCGGGGAAAGCGAAATTTGGACGAATCAGGAAAACTGGGTTTGGATGATTACAGCAAATGTGTCAGGACGAGAGCAATTCTCCTCATTCATACGAAGATCGTTCTCCCCGACGCACGAAGCAAAAGCGAATTAGACCGTCCCTCGTGGGCGGTTTTTTTCATGCTCGTCCGTCCCTCGTCCTGGAACTATCAGAAACCATCGACGTCGAAGCTACTTTATATATCTGGATATAACGCGTTCTGGCTAGCCCCCGGTCAGTTCACGTCTCACGATATGTGATGAAGTGAGCGAAATATAGACGTCGTCGAAACCGTGTCCCACGGGTCGAATGTGAGCTTTGTCGGAGAGAGCGGAGTTTGTTCTTCT
Organism: Bacilli bacterium; assembly: GCA_024683495.1. Taxonomy (GTDB): domain Bacteria; phylum Bacillota_I; class Bacilli_A; order RFN20; family CAG-826; genus UBA4951. The sequence goes on along the minus strand of JAIKYF010000021.1, from coordinate 1,845 downwards.
TCGGAGAATTGGCGTCGTCTTGGCACATCTTGTCGCAGGACGAAACCCATTCTCTTCAATGAGACAAAAGGCACTCTCCTAGCACGACAATTAGTCGACACATATGACAAGGCCTGAATTAAGGCTAAGATCAATGTAAATTAACTCGTCCATCCGGGCGACTTTTTTAATATCAATTAAGATCCTGTTGATTCGTATCGTCTCGCGCATAATGTCCATATAAATGTAGCAAGCGTAAAGAATGCGATCGATGCACCAACAATGATCAAACTTAATAAGTATGGGTTATAAGTTCCATAAAGCAATGTATCAACTGGTAAGGAAATAAATAATCCAAACGGTAAGATAAAAATCAAAATAAAGCGGATTGCATACGGGTAAATAGCAATCGGATATTTTGCATATATAGTGAAGTTATAAATGATTTGAAGTAGTGGTCCACTGCGTTTGAAGATAAACGCTAAAGATGAAATAGCGATTTTAAATGAAGTGATAATTATTGCGCCAAAGATCGCACCAATACTTAAAACGAGTATTGCACCAAAGGAAACTGCTACCTGTAAATTCAATCCACAGATGACAATCATTGTGATGCCAACAATAACCTCACCAAATCCATCTGGTTGGAATGTTTCCGCAAACATTTGGAAAATAACTGGAACAGGACGTAAGAAGTGACGGTCCATATCTCCTAGTTGAACGCGGCGGTAAGCTACTAACCAAAATTCATCGCTGAACAAATGGTCTATTGCTATAGGAAGCATTGAAAATCCGTAAAAAAAGCCGACTTCTGCAGTGGTATAGCCTTTTAATGAAGGAATTGCTTGCAAAATAAAGTAGATAGAACAAAGCGAACAAGCGTTAGAAATCAAGAAGGAAAGAATAGAAATAATCGAGTCCCTTTTGTATTCCAGTCTGGACATCACGCTACGTTTGATACAGGTGAAATAAAGTTTGATATATCTCATATTATCCTCCCTGCACCGTGACGAGTTTTATCGCGTGATTGAAAAGTAGTTTGCCAAGTAGTTCCAATAAAACTAGCCAAACGAAAGATATTAGAAGCACTTTAGCACATTCCAAATAACTATATTTCATCATCAATATTAATATTGGGTTTTGACTCATGCCTGCAAAGGGCATATAAGAGACAATTTCACGGAAGACATTTGGAAAGAAAGCGATAGGCAATAACGTACCAGACAAGAACGAAATCACTGTTGTCTTCAATGAATTAAGTCCCCACGCCGCGGTGGTATAGAAACACAATATCCCAAATAAATAAGAAATAGCCCCATTTAATAAACAAGCGAGAACACTAGCGATCAAGAATAAACCGAAATGGGCAATGAAATCCCAAACAGATGGTACAGGTAAAAACCCAATTCCGATGAGTGTTCCTAAACCAGCTGCATATAGAGGGATACCAAACACAAGCGACATCATTGAAAACGCCCCAATGTTTGATGCGATGAACTTACCTCGATATGAAATGGGCTTGATTAAGAAATTACCTATTGTTCCTTGTCTAATGTCTCGATTGATATACCACATAGTATCGTCGTTAAAAGTGACGAATCCAAATATCGTTGTTAAGACAACATAGGAAATCATTTCCTTATATGTAAATCCATTAATAGAAGCATTAATCCCACCCTCACTGCTTTGATAAACAGCGAGCCATAAGAAAACTAGACAAGCAACTTCCGCAACAGTAACTATCGCCCATGTCAAAATATTAAAACGATACGCCATCATATCAATGGCTGAGGCACGAACAAACGGCTTATATTTTCTTAGCCTTCTCATGTTCTTCCTCCTGTTGAGAAAGGATTTGTTTTACGA
>JAIKYF010000161.1 GCA_024683495.1 Bacilli bacterium | reverse complement strand
GGCCTTAAATCCAAAGAAACATCCGATGCCAACTCAGGACCCAGCGGTCCGTGCGGCTAACTTCAAAGAAGTCGCCCTTGGCTATACCCCCGAGATTGCCCTTGAGGAAGCCTCCCGTTGCCTTAACTGCCCCAACAAGCCCTGCGTCAACGGCTGCCCTGTCCACATCGACATCCCTCTATTCATCTCCCACGTCAAAAAAGGAGAATTCGAAGAGGCTTATAAAGTCATAACCCTCTCCTCCTCCCTCCCTGCCGTCTGCGGCCGCGTTTGCCCCCAAGAGAGCCAATGCGAATCCAAATGCACGGTTGGCATCCGCTTCGAACCTGTCGGCATCGGCCGCTTAGAGAGATTCGTCGCCGATTATCATAATGAACACAATACCGAAAAGGCTGTCGCCCCTGCTCCTAATGGCCACAAAGTCGCGGTCATCGGCAGCGGCCCCTCTGGCCTCACCTGCGCTGGCGATCTCGCTAAGCATGGCTTCAAAGTCACCATCTTCGAAGCCCTCCACACCGCTGGTGGCGTATTAGTCTATGGCATCCCCGAATTCCGTCTTCCCAAATCCATCGTCCAGAAGGAAATCGAAGGCCTCAAGGATTTAGGCGTTGATATCGAAACCAACGTTGTCATCGGCAAAACCCTCACCATCGATGAACTTTTCGCCCAAGGCTATGAAGCCGTCTATGTCGGCTCTGGCGCGGGCTTGCCCAAGTTCATGAACATCCCTGGCGAAGGGCTTAAAGGAGTCTTCTCCGCCAACGAATTCTTAACCAGAATCAACCTCATGAAGGCCTTTAGAGAAGGCTGCCCCACCCCCATCTATCACGGCAAGAAAGTCGCGATCGTCGGCGGTGGCAACGTCGCCATGGACGCCGCTAGATGCGCCAAGCGTTTAGGCGGAGACGTCTATGTCGTCTATCGTAGAACCGAGCAAGAGCTTCCCGCCCGTCGCGAAGAAGTCGAACACGCGATGGAAGAAGGCATCCACTTCTGCTTCCTCACCAACCCCACCGCCATCTTAGGCGATGATAAGGGCAACTGCACCGCCATCCGCTGCGTGAAGATGGAACTTGGCGAGCCAGACGAATCTGGCAGACGCCGCCCCGTCGTCATCAAAGACAGCGAATTCGACATGGAAGTCGATGAAGTCATCATGTCCTTAGGCACCTCGCCGAATCCTCTCATCAAGAACACCACCGAAGGTCTGGAGACCCAAAGATGGGGTGGCATTATCGCCGATGAGGAGACTGGCGCCACCTCGAAGGAAAACGTCTATGCCGGCGGTGATGCCGTCACAGGCGCCGCAACCGTAATTCTTGCGATGGGAGCTGGCAAAAAAGCCGCTAAATCCATCATCGAGAAATTCCAATAACTAGTTCCTCCAAAGGAAAACCACCGGGTTTGAGATGAGACCCTCTTGTTAGTTGGTCTAACATTTGGGTCTCACTTCAGTTCTGCCCGGTGGTTTTTTTGTTGGAATTTCTCGACTTTTTATTCGACTCCGGCGTTCTTCTTGAACTTATTCTTATTAAGTCCGAGAAGCTTGATGAAGACGGCGGGAATCGCCACGAATTCGATGACGGGTTTCAAGGTGTCGATGGTGATTGGCTGATTATAAGGAATCTTGAGGCTAGCGTGATCATCGTTGACGCAGATGAAGAGCTCGCTATCTAAGAAAGCCATATAGAATTGGCCTTTGAATTTGCCTTCTAATTCCATGATCTTCTCTTGAATCTGGGGGGTCAAGATGTAGAAGACCATGTTGATGTCGCTGGTGTAGGTCACAAACTTCTTGTTGAATTCGATCCATTCGGTCTGGACTTTCTCTAAGCCAGTGCCGGTGAAAGCGAAAAGCCTTTTGCCTTCGATGACTTTGACCGTAGCCCCGAATTCTCTTTCGAAATCGAAGCGATACATCGTCCCTTTGGCGTAGGAGACGTATTCGGTGTGGGTGTGGCCCTTCGAGTCGGTGTGGGTCTCTCTTCTTTCTAAGTTATAGGAAGCCGATTGGAACTGAATCCCATCATAGACGGCATCCATCCAATCTTTGGAGGTATAGCGGTCTGGCTCCTCGAAGAAGTGAGGCTTATTGAACATCTGCCAGGAAAAACCGGCGTTATTATCGTATCTAGCGTCAGGCCAGAGGTTTTTATGGACGCTATTTCTCACTAAACTCATGAGAGTCTTGGAGAATTTGGAGCGGGCTTTGGAGCCTAAGACGATGAAAACGACGCCGACGATCATCATCGCGAGGGCGATGGTAACCAAAACTAAGCCAAGGGTGTTGGCTTGTTCGATGAGGGTCATGACGATGATCATCATGACTAAGCCGGCGATGGCAAGAGGAATGCCGATGCTGAAGCGGATGATCCACTTCTTGCGCATCTGTTGACGGAGAGTCTCTAATTCATTGATGTGTTGCTCCATTTCTCTGGTGACTGAGCCTTCTTGTTCTTTCTTTTCTTCCATAAATGCTCCTAAAAAGAGAATAAAGGCCTCGTGGGAGGCCTTTTAGTTGTTTCTTATTAACTAGAAACTGATGTTGACGTCTTGACGCTTGGCAGCCTCAGCTTCGAAGAAATCTCTCTTGGTCATGCCTAAGCGGCGGGCGATGACGGATCTTGGGAAGACGAGGATGTTCTGGTTGAAGGTGGAGACGTTGCTGTTATAGACGCGACGCGCGCCTTGGAGCTGTTCTTCCACTTCGACCATGGTGTTCTGCAAGTTCAAGAAGTTCTGATTGGCCTTTAAGTCGGGATAGGCTTCGGCGACGACGTTGATGGTGTCGAAGGCTTTGCCCATCTGATTGGCGAATTCAGATTTTTCTTTCATCGAGGCGGAGGCTGGTGGGCGACGCATCTCGGTGACCTTGGCTAAGGTTTCTTGTTCGTGCTTGGCGGCGCCTTTGACGGTGGCGACCATCTTGGTGAGAAGGTCGAATCTCTTGGTCAAAGCGACGTCGATGCCAGAGGCGGCCTCATCGATTTTGACGGTCATTCTTCTAAGGGAGTTGCCTGCGCTGATCCACCAGATGATGAAGATCAAGACAACTAAGAGAATCACGACGCCGGCGATGATAAGGCCAACGATTAATGGATCCATATCTTTGTTCCTTTCTTTAGTACGCTATTATTATGTATTATTTGCTTATTCTAGCAAGCAAAATCGCATTTTTTATAGCAAAACCCCCTCCAATTGGCTTAGAGGGGGGATTTGTAAATAGTGGTTAACTATTAGTCAACCCATCTGATGATGACGGGTTGGGCATTGTCGCCACGACGGGGTTCGAGCTTGTATTTGGTGGTGTAGCCGCCGTTACGAGCTTTGAACTTTGGTCCGACCTCTTTGAAGAGCTTATCGAGAGCTTCAACGCCATTCTCGTCGACGATGCCATGTCTGACATAGCGGGCGGCGAAACGACGATGGGCAACGGTATCCTCTTTGGCCCAGGTGACGAGTTTGTCAACGAGCTTGATGAGATCTTTGACGACACCAGAGGTGACGGTGACCTGGCCGTGAACGATTAATTCGCTCGCGACGTTGCGAAGCATGGCTTTGTTCTTGCTAGCGGTATAACCAGCCTTGAAGCGGACGCCAGTCTTGCCATGGACATTTTTTCTTCCTTGTGCTGCCATTGTTTATTCTCCTACGTAATCGCGGAAGTGAAGCCCGATGGAAAGGAGCTTCTCTTTCACTTCTTTCAACGACTTCTTGCCGAGGTTGCGGACTTTCATCATCTCGTCTTCGCTCTTTTGCGTGAGTTCGAGGACGGTGGAAATGCCAGCTCTCTTCAAGCAGTTGTTGCTGCGGACAGAGAGATCGAGTTCTTCGATCGCCATATCCTGATATTGGTTTTCTTCGGTCTCCACCACTTCCTTTTCCATCTCGATATCGCTGACCGTGGTGTCAAGGTTAGTGAATTCGGAGAGGTGCTTGATGAGAATCTGCGCGGCGAGAGCGATGGCCTCGTGGGGTTTCATCGCGCCGTTGGTGGTGACTTCGAGAGTCAATTTATCGAATTTCGAATCGTGTTCGACACGGGTTGGCTCAACGTGATAGGCAACCTTGACGACTGGGCTATAGTTCGAGTCAGTCGAGATGATGCCGATGCTGGAGATCTTGTGCTCGATCTTGTTGGCGTCGCTGGTCAAGAAACCACGGCCATTGCAGGCGTAGATGGTCATCTTGATGTGGCCAGCTTCGTTAAGATGGGCGATCTCGAGATCTTTGTTGACGACTTCGACCAAGGCTGGGCAATCTAAATCAGAAGCCTTAAGGACGCCTGGGCCCTTGAAGTCCACTTCAATACGATGGACATCGTTGATGCCGCCATCGATTCTGAGGACTAAATCCTTGAGATTGAGAATGATGGCAGTGACATCTTCTTCAACACCGACGATGGTGCTGAATTCGTGACGAACGCCTTCGATTTCAACCGCAAACACGGAAGCGCCAGGAAGGGCGCTTAGCAAAACGCGGCGAAGGGCGTTACCGATGGTGATACCAAAGCCTCTTTCAAGAGGGGCGATGGAGAAGCAGGCGTAGTTATCGACTTCGTCATAAGCTTCTCTAACAATCGAGAATTTCTCGAAAGGATCTGGTAAACGAGTTTTTTCTTCAGTGTTATTATTAGCCATTAAATGTTCCTCCTAAATGTGGTCTTCCCTATTAGCTACAAAGTAGCAGCTTAGCCTCTCGGCCTCTTGGGAGGACGGCAGCCATTGTGAGGGACTGGTGTGGTATCGGCGATGGAGAGGATCTCCAAACCGACGGTGGCCAAGGCACGGACGGCGCTTTCGCGGCCAGGTCCTGGACCTTTGACGTCGACATCGACTTGACGGATTCCTTGGTCATAGGCGGATTTTCCAGCGGCTTCGGACGCTAATTGAGCGGCGAATGGAGTGGATTTCTTCGCGCCTTTGTAACCTAAGGCACCAGCAGAGCTCCAGGCAATGACGTTGCCTTGGGGATCGGTAATGGTAACAATCGTGTTATTGAAGGTTGAGTGAATGTGAGCGACGCCCACGGAGAAACTTCTCTTGACCTTCTTCTTGCGGGCGGTAGTGGATTTCTTGCCCTTTTTCTGTGCAGCCATAGTGAATTATCCTCCTTTTCCTTAGCCTTTAGAGGCTTCCTTCTTGTTGGCAATGGTCTTTCTCTTACCTTTGCGGGTACGAGCATTGGTCTTGGTTCTCTGTCCACGGACAGGAAGACCTTTCTTATGACGGGTGCCACGATAGCAATTGATTTCAGTGAGGCGTTTGATGTTGAGAGAGACTTCACGGCGGAGGTCACCCTCGGTTTTGTGCTTCGCAACCTCAGCGCGAAGCTTGACGAGTTGTTCGTCGGTCAAGTCCTTGGTGCGGATGGATTCATCGACACCGGCAGCTTGACAAATTTTCTTAGCAGTCGTTGGTCCGATACCATAAATGTAGGTAAGGGAGACGACGATGCGTTTTTCGGATGGGATATCAACCCCAACAATACGTGCCATATTCTTTAATATGCTCCTTTAAATTAGCCCTGTCTTTGCTTGTGCTTGGGGTTGCTGCAGATGACCATGACGACGCCATGACGTCTAATAACCTTGCACTTGTTGCAGATAGGTTTGACAGAAGGTCTGACTTTCATAAGTTTTCTCCTTTTCCTTCTTGCGCTAGTTCGTCTAGCTTTCCGTTAGTTCTTGTAACGGAAGGTAATGCGCCCGCGTGTTAAATCATAAGGTGAGAACTGGACGGTGACTCGATCGCCGGGGAGAATGCGGATGTAATGCATCCGGATTTTTCCCGAAACGCAGGCTAGAACCACTGCTCCATTGTTATTCAGCTTCACCTTGAACATCGTGTTTGGAAGACATTCCAACACGGTGGCTTCGACTTCAATGCAGTCTTCTCTACTCAAATACTTAACCCCCTTTCTCTTTTTTCCTCTTCTTTCATCGTGAGGATCCTGAAGCCGTCTTTGGTGACGACAATCGTATTCTCATAATGAGCGGTTAGTTTACCATCTTTTGAGACAACCGTCCAACCATCTTTTAGGACTCTTGTGGAATTGCTTCCCTCAAGAATCATCGGTTCGATGGCCAAGGTCATCCCTTCTCTTAAGATCGGCCCACTCCCCGGTGTCCCATAATTGGGGATATAGGGATCTTCGTGCATCTCGGTGCCGATGCCGTGTCCTGTGTAATCACGAGCCACGGTATAACCGTTTTTCTTCGCGGTTTCTTCGATTCGATGCTCAATGTCACCTAAGTGAACGCCAGGTTTGATGAGGGAAACCCCTTCAAAGAAGCATTCTTCGGCGGCTTTGATGATCTTAATTGCTCTTTCGCCGGCGATGCCGACGACAAAGGTGCGGCAGGCATCAGCCATATAGCCATTTTTAATGGCAACGATATCGAGCGAGACGATGTCGCCATCGCGGAGGACCTTTTTCTTA
>JAIKYF010000154.1 GCA_024683495.1 Bacilli bacterium | reverse complement strand
AAACTCATCCAGCGTCGGATTACCGGTCATCATGGTAAGCAAGTCGTATCCATCGGCAATGACTTCTTCGATACCTCGATACTCCTTGCCAGCTTGGTCTTCCGAGTAAAACCAAATCATTCCGGTGTTTCTCCTCAAGAGTAAGGAATATTCCTTCCCTTCGTAAGTCCACTGGTACTCATGCCCTTTGTTCAGGCTTTGGATTAAATCTTCTTTAGACATTTGGACTTAAATATCCTAACCTTTCTTTTATCCTCTTTATTTTAAACCATTTGAGATAATCATCTAATGCTTTTGTGAATTCTTCGATTGTGGCCTTGCTCCAATCATGGTTATGGAAGAATTCTCTTTTTAACATTCCAAAGCATCCTTCGCAGGCGGCGTTATCTGGAGGGCATCCTTCTCTAGACATGGATCTTGCGTGACCATATTCTCCCATTAACCCAATCCGATTATCGGTTCCATAGTGCGTCCCCCTATCTGAATGAATGATAGGGTGGGCATCGCCGGGGATTAACTCATTGGTCTCTTTTGGCATCGAAGAAGTAAACCCGTCTAAAGGCGATATGCCTATTTCCCTGGCAATCGGGCATCCATCAAACAAATCAATCATTGGTGATAGGCAAATCTTACCTGCGTTTATATGGAATTCGGTTATATCGGTGACAAATTTTTCAAACGGTCTATCGGCCTTAAGTTTTTTGATCATCGTTATACACGTAGTGTTACCATTTCGGATGGTCCAACTTTTCGTCCGCAGCCCCTAATTGAATAGGATTGATACAATGTGTCAGTCCTTTTTTCCTTTCATTAGCAACAGCGAGTTGCTTGATAGGAAATCCTTTGATACTAAAATATAGGTAGAGGTAAAGAAAATGGAAACCAAAGATATTTTATTAGAATTAAGAACAAAGAATGGGTTATCCCAAGAAGAACTTGCAGAAAGAGCAATGGTTACTAGACAAGCCGTATCAAGATGGGAAACTGGCGAAACTACGCCAAACACTGAAACATTAAAATTACTATCTAAACTGTTTGATGTATCAATCAACACTCTTTTAGGATCACCAAGACAACTAGTGTGTCAATGTTGTGGCATGCCATTACAAGATTCATTAATGAGTAAAGAAAAAGATGGTTCGTTTAATGAAGATTACTGCCAATGGTGTTACCACGATGAAAAATTCACCTATGACAACATGGATGATTTAATCAACACTTGTATTCCACATATGGTTGCCCAAGGTTTTCCTGAAGACCAAGCTAGAACATATATGAAGGGAATGCTTCCGAATCTCAAATATTGGAAAGAAAAACAATAGCGGTGCGTAAATTTGGAAGTGGTGTGTTGTATCATTTCTGTCCATTTAGGCCAACTTAAAAAATGAAGGTTAATACAGAAATGTGTTAGCCTTTTTTCTTTGGTTATATCGCACTTTTTTGGATTATTTCTGGCAATATATTTCGAAAATAGGGTAGAAAGTAACAGTGTTTTGACACAAAAACATATAACGTTCCACCGAAATTAACTTTTTCTTCCATTATTTTACATTTAGAGCGATTAGTAGAAATATAAGGAGGATCAAGTGATGGAAAGCCTAAATAAAGAGTACATGGAGCGATTCCATAACTACATAGTAATTATGGTGTATTACGAAAAACTTCTTAACATAGGAGAGATGTTATAACGTTGGAAGAACTTGTAAACAAATCATTTAATCAATAGTTCAATCAGATGCCGGGCTGCGTATTTTGGATTGTCTTTACCATTTTCTAATCCTAATCCAGTAAATAATTCGCCAATTGGTATATTATTATTAAATAATAATTGAAAATAAGTTTCTAATAGTGAATTGGTAGTATTTTCTAATTGAATTGGACCAAAAGGATTTGCAAAGAAAGTTTGTACCAACCCTTTTTCTCCAGTTGTACCTAACGCAAATCGTTTACCTTCTTTAAATATGAGCAATGCATCTTCAACTTGTTTGAAAATATGAATTTTTTCTCTACTATTCTTATAGTTGTTGGCGTAAAACACATAATCAACATGATATTTATCAGATACTTCTTTATACGTAGAAACAGGTAAAACCAATCGGGCATTTTTTCCTTTTGGGTTTAAGAATATTGCTCTATCAAACACTTTATAAACATAGTCATTTTCTAAATCATCGGTTCTAACAAACGCACCAATTTCTGTTCCTGATGTATATATTTGATTATCAATAATTTCAAAATAACCCATATCGTCATATATAGTGGTGATTTCTTGTATTTGGCCATTTGCGATTAAGCGAAGAGCTTCAATTGTTTCACTTTTCCCCGCCCCAGAGTCTCCTACAATAATCACGTTTTTTGTTGTCATATCGTTCAATTTTATTGATATTCCAGCACCATGAATTGGTAATTTGCCATTCTCTATCATTTTAATGTTATGAACTGTTAGAATTATCTTCTTTAAATAGCCAAAGTAATCAATTTCATCCCGCTCTTTTAAAGAGCCGATATAAATATCTTTTTCTTTGTCATAATAGATTCCGTCAATTGTGTTGGATCCGAAAAGAATTATTCCATCTGGTTTTGAATTTTTAAAATCATCATCAAACTGAAATAAATTCGATAAGGAAACACCTAACGAAATATATCTTTCTGAAATGCACACATGAATTCTGCTTTTACCACATAAGATTGGTATTAAAAACCATTTCTTGTTAGAAAGATTTAATCCATCAATTGGATTGGCGTTAATTATTTTGAAGATGCCGGTCCTTTTGTTGGATGCAGAATAAGAAACAAAAGGCGTTCTAAAAGCAATCTTTGTAATAACTTTCGCGCTTTCTAATTCTTTATAAATGTAATTTGAATTGCTATCTGTTAATAAGAATGCGTTTGCAAAAGCCGGGAGCTGCCTATAAACGGTGAATTTCTTTCCGGTAAGCTTAAAGCATAATTCTCTATATTTTCCCAGCAATGCTTCAGTGAATTTATCAAATAGAGTCAAGAAATCCAACTCTTCAAACCTTGGATTATTTTGATCTGAAATTATGTAACGTTTTACCGATCTCCAGTGGTCATATATTTCTTCTAAAATATCATATAACAAGTCTTTGTTTTTAACATTAGTCGTATCATTGTTTAAGATTTCTAGAAAAACTTTTGAAAAACTATCACCATATATGATTTCGTTGATGTTATTTTTAGGGTTATCTTCCAAAAATGAATCTATAGCTAAATTCATTACCTCTTTGTTTAGAGCGGTGGTGTCCTTATCTTTTATATCTATTAAAATGTACTTTTCTTTCATTTTCATTAAACCTATTTCTTAAGATTGTTTTGTTTCGAGCTTCACACTTAAGCAAATGATTCTTAAAGCGATTTCTAATTCTTTTAGTGAGACGGATGAAGGAGCGATTCTTATATTTGAATTAGATGAATCTATTCCATATGGATATGTTGCCCCGGAATTAGTTAAAATAACCCCCGCTTTTTTGCATCTTTCAACAACCTCTTTCGCACACCCTTTAACATTGAGTGAGATAAAATACCCACCTAGTGGTTTAGACCAAGTTGCAAAGCCAAGTAGTTCTTTAGAAAATATTCTCTCGACAAGTTCAAATTTGGGTCTAAGTATATCTGCGTGTCTTTTCATTATATTCTTCAAATCTTTTAAGAAAAGAGCGTGCCTATATTGATTGATTTTGTCATATCCTATAGTTTGAACTTTCATTTGCTCGAGCATATCTTTTTTATTGTTCTCACTTGTCGCCATCGCAGAGATGCCTGCGCCAGGAAAGGTGATTTTACTTGTGGATGTAAAAATATAAACAATATCTTCATTGTGGTTCTTTTTGCATTCAGAATAAATATTTAAAAGATGTTCTTTTTTCTCTTCGTATAAATCATGAACTGCATACGCGTTATCCCAATAAATCCTAAAATCTTTGGCGGCTGGTCTAAGCTTTGCAAATCTTCTCACTGTTTCATCGCTATATGTAATCCCAGTTGGATTCGAATATTTTGGAACGCACCAAATCCCTTTTACGGAGTCATCTTTGATATATTTTTCGACTAAATCCATATCTGGTCCATCTTCGTTCATTGGGATATTAATCATCTCAATTCCGAAATACTCACATATTGCAAAGTGGCGATCGTACCCCGGAACAGGGCACAACCATTTAACTTTACTTAACTTGTTCCATGGAGTCGAACCGCAAACTCCATTGGCCATGGATTTTGATATAGCATTATACATTAATGCAAGCGAAGAGTTACCACCAATAATTATATTGTTTTGTGGTATATCTAAAATAGCAGAAAACAAATCCTTGCATTCAGGTATACCATCTAGCAAGCCGTAATTTCTGTAATCAATATTGTTTATCTTTAGACAATTGCCTGAACGAAGTACATTTAAAATGCTTTCCGATAAATCTAATTGACGTGCATCAGGCACACCTCTAGACATATTTATGTAGATGTTTTTGTTGAGATATTTTTGATATTGTTTTTCTAAATCAATCATACTTTGAACACCATAATACCTAATTACTATATTTATTAATAGTTATAATTATGTTTTACAAGTTATAATTTTAAAGAACTTCTATTGGCAGATAGAAATTAAAACTTGTTATAGTATTATCTCAAAGAAAACTTTTCACATTAGTTAAATAGGATTGATTCAAAGTGTTAATCCTTGTATTTTTTTATTATGAAAAAAGAAATGAAACCAATTTACCCAAATGCACAATTTAAAACTTTTTGCTATATCAAAAGCGTAATCACTAGACCAAACATTATTGCGGGTGATTATTCATATTATGATGATAGTGACGATGGCCCAGAATCATTTGAAAAGCATGTCACCCATCATTATGACTTTATGGGCGATAAACTCATTATTGGTAAGTTTGTTGCTATAGCAAGAGGTGTGGAATTTGTCATGAATGGTGCAAACCATATGTTAGATTGCTTAACCACATATCCTTTTGAAATCATTGATGAATTCAAAGGTTTATCAAGGCCGTTTGGAGATAGAGGAAATCGTGGTGATACAGTAGTCGGTAACGATGTTTGGATTGGTCAACACGCTACAATATTGCCAGGTGCTCATATTGGTGATGGTGCAATTATAGGCGCTAATAGCGTAGTGGCAAAAGATGTTCCTCCATATGCAGTTGTAGTGGGTAACCCTGCTGTTATCAAAAAATATAGGTTTGATAAAGAAACTATTGATCTTCTTCTAGAATTGAAGTGGTGGGACAAAGACATTGAAGAGATTAAAAAGCTCATCCCATTGCTTACTGGTGACTTAGCAAATAGTAAAAAAGAATTAAAAGCATTGCTTAAAAAGTAGTGTTCGGCCTGTGATTGTTGGTGTTCGGTTTGTATCAAAATCTTTACACCCTGCCATAAAGTTTATAACTCGCTACCAAACCGTTAGAGATTCAGTTCGATAATGGAGAAAGCGAGTTTTTGTTTGACTAGCATAGCTAGAAATCCAATATAAAATGCCAATAATCCTACTCGAGCAATACGAAATGGTTCGATAACTTGACTATATTAAGCAGTGGGAACACGGGAACACCGTGCGGGGAGACTCGCTACTTTTTATCGTTTAAATTGAAATCGCTTCTATTTAAGCCAAAGGAATAACTAATTCCTGTTTGGCTGTCACTATATGATATTTTAACTTTTTCCCAGTCAGTAAACCCTGAGATAGTGAATGCAACTGTTTCGTCACTATCAGGTGATATTGCGCTTGGATATATAGAATTAAAATCAAATATTAGAATGCCACCATTTCCGGATGTATCATCAAAAGTGGCTCCATAACTAAACATACCACTTAGTGCCATTGTTTTTTCATAATAGGAATGGAGTTTATACGTTAGAACATAATTATTTCTTTTTTCATCAGAGGTTTGCCCAATATATTTAAGGCCAACAATAGTTTGTGAAAGATTACCACTTTTATTTGTTTCACCTGCTTTTAAATATTTCAAGCCACCAGTACAGGAAGCAAGCATTAAACTTATAATTATTGGTGCAAGTAATTTTGTTTTCATAGATATATCCCCTTTATCATTTTCATTTTATTATCTTTTTAATGATGGTATCAATTATTCTTAATAATAATCCTTAATTAGTTATTAATGAGAAAAGTAGTGGGCATTCCAAATTGTTTTAGTGGGTAATGTGTATTAAGATGTACCCGGAAGTTTGGACCGATGAGGTCGAAACCGAAGGGTATTTTTCATAAACTGGGCGTTTTCGTAAAAGATGGTTCGATTCGCGCTAAATATGGGTTTAATAAATCGGTTGGAAGGTAGAAAAATATTTTTTCACCCCCTTCAAACAACGCGATCAAAAATAAGAAAAACGTTATAACTTAAAAATGTCGCATTTTGGAAGCGGATGAAGATAAATAAATCTTTTATGAATGGATATTTAGAAGAATGTGCCGGACTATTTATTTCCTTTTGTAAAAAAGCGTGAGGATCCGCGAACAAAACCCATTCTACTTGATTTAATTCGGCGGATAATCGTGATATATTAGGCATAGCTTTAAAATGAGCCTTAAAAGGCTGATATTTCTAGAATTGGTGAGATAAATGAGAAGGAAACGGGCAATGAGAATGGTCTACGTGACGGCCGCGATTACGGCTGCCACGATGCTTTTGCTTCAATTTGGGATCTTGACTTTCAACAACACCCGCGAAGCTAAATCCACGACTAACGCCTACGTTTCCCAAACCAAATCCGTCATCGAAGCCAATAAGCGTGAGGAAGAGGTTCTTTTGGCATCCCTGAAAGACGACTACATAATCCTTTCTAAAGCCGTGGCCTATTATCTCGATAATTACCCTTCGGCCACCTATGACGATGCGGAACTAAGAAAAATCTGCTCTCTGATGTCAATCGATGAAATCCATATTTTCGATGAAAATGGCGTTATCATCTCCAGCACCAATACAGACTATATCGGTATGAGCTTTTCTTCGGGTGAGCAAATCAGTTATTTTACCCCGATGCTTTATGACAAGACCTTATCCATGTGCCAAGATGTCACCCCCAATACGGCCGAAAACAAACCAATGATGTATGCGATGACTTGGAATGAATCCGGTACCCAGATGGTCCAAATCGGCGTGGAGCCCGTAAGATTCATCAAGCAGCTTAAAGAACACGACATTCAGGAGACGGTCAAGAAAATCGCAATCGACAATGATGCGTCCGTCATTGTCGCCAAAGCCGACACCTTAGAGGTGGTCGGATCGAAAAATGAGGCCCTTTTGACGAAGAATTTGAGCGAAGTCACCAGCTTAAATAAGGACTCAGCCAAAGAGGGTTTCCTTTATTGGACGACGTTATCGGGAAAAGTCGGGAACCATTTTTGCAATATCGGCTTCACCGAGGATTATTGCATCTGCATTTTCTTAAGCCACAATACCTTTCTAGATAGAACTCTTCAATCGCTTTTGATCGTCGGAGCTTATCTATTGCTCGCCTCTTTTGTTATCATCATCATCTTTAAGCGTCTATTCTCTTCCCGTGAGCAAAATACTCAGCATCTTCAGGTTTTCCAATCGATGTCCGAGATTTACTATAGCCTTCACCTTCTCGATTTAAAGAACAATACCGCAATGGAGTATTCCTCCCGCAACCAAGTCAAAGACGCCTTTGGCGGCCCCGAAAGCAAGAAAGCCGACTCCACGATGATTGGCATCATGAAGGCGACGATGAGCGATGAATATCTCGAACGCGGTTTGGCCTTCACTGATATCACGACCTTGGCCGAACGCATGCGGGGGAAGAAGATCATCTCCATGGAACTCCTTGGCAAAAACGTTGGTTGGATTCGGATGTCTTTCGTCACCTTCGAAGAGGAAAATGGCGTTCCGACGAAAGTCATCATCGCCACTCAGATAATCGACGAAGAAAAGAAAGCTGCCGAAAGCCTCTATCTGAAGTCCCATGTCGATGAACTCAGTGGCTGCTTCAATAGAAGAGCCTACAATGTCGACACTCTTGAATTAGACGAACGCAAAGAAGGCAAGGAATTCATCTACATCTCATTTGACGTCAATGGCTTAAAGACCATCAACGACACCCTTGGCCATGAGGCCGGCGACGAATTGATTTTCGGAGCGGCCGAATGCATGAAGAAAGTCTTCTCAAAACACGGCAAAATCTATCGTACCGGCGGAGATGAATTCGTCGGCATCATTGAGGCCGACGAACCAACGATGCAAGAATTATGTGCGGCTTTTGACGAGGAAATCGCAAATTGGAACGGTAATTTCGTCAAAGGCATCTCGGTGTCTTATGGCTATGTTTCCTCAAGTGACGCCAAGGGCTTATCGGTTCTTGAAATCACGGCTTTGGCCGATAAGAAGATGTACGAATCTAAGTCTGAATATTATAAGAAGAAAGGCATCGACCGCCGCCGTACCTAATATAGTTTTGCCCAGTTTTTGATTTGATGTTCTTTTAGGAAACTCATGGAGATAACCCGCAATTAAATTATTGCGGGGGAAACCCTCATAAATTACAATATTTGCGGAAGGAGCGAATTATGTCAGCATATTTTCTAACATTCACTTACCCCGATGGTCATGCCGAAGAAATCGAAGAGGTTTTCCCAACTTTGAAAGATGCCGTCAGCTATGGCGATAGCCTTCTTAACCAGGTCAGAGTCACCGAGTCTATGAAGAAAGCCGGACGGAATAGCGGCGATGCCGAAGAACCATCTTACATCGTCAAAGAAGTTAAAGATGGCAAGCGTTCTATCGTTTATAGAAGCGAGTAGAGTTCCCTAACCAAAAAATTATGAGTAAGGCCGACCTTAACGTCGGCCTTATTTGTTAGCGATTATTTATCTATATTATTGTAATATTGTTGAGAGGTTTATTTATGGCGTTAATCAATTGTCCCGAATGCGGAGAGAAGGTCTCCGATACTTGCGATGTCTGTATCCATTGTGGCTATAGATTGAAAAAACCCCTTCAAAAGCCCGTTGAAAATAAAGAAAACGAAAAAATAGTGGTGCGGAGAGGAGCGGCCGGAGGCATAATCGCCGTAGTCATAGTCGATCTAGTTTTAGGGGCCTCATTCCTTTTCGGGGGACTACTAGGCATTATCTTCACAATCCCTAATTCTAAATACACCGTTCTTATCATTCTTTTCTCTTTCTTTCTCGTTTTTGGAGCGTTCGTTGTTGCGGCTGGGATTTTTGGATTTGTCAGAATCGGCCAAAATGCTCGGAATATCAATCCTTGTTTAGTTTATGACCCCGAAACTGAGAAAATAACCGCCTACGCTTTGCCCGGTGGAAGCTTTGAGATCTCGAAATCTGATTTTCTCTATTACAAGTGCTCGCCTTTTAGCAGCGACAATATCTTGATTATCTATTATCTTGACGCCGCCAAAATAAAACGGAAGGCCCGTATTGGCTATGTCACGGATAGATATCAATTAAGAAATCAGATTGATACGATAATAAACCACTAAGTTCTATATAATTGAAATAGTGCGCTTTTGCACGGAAATTTAGATAATTTTAACTGAGACAAGGCTTTCATCACCATCGGTGAAGGCCTTTTCTCCTTCAATGAACATGTAGCAGTTTTTGAAGTGAAGATCATGGATTTCTTCCCTATCGACTAATTGATAATGATGCTCTAAGCATTTGCCACATCCCTTATTGGGAACCCCATAATGTTTGGCGACTGGGCAATGCTTCGAGACCATGAGAGGTGGATAATATTCGACCATGAAGCCGAGATTCTTATCGAACTCCGCTAACTTTATGGCGTTTTCCAAAGTTGATTCATAAGAGAGGATGATCACTCCCTTAGTGATGTTGCGGAAGAATTTGACCGCTTCAAGATTGGTGACTCCAAAATAAGGCGAGATAATCGAATTCTCCCCGATTTCCTTAAGATGGAAGGCATATTCCTTCTCTTTAAGAGGTTTGTAGTCAACCAAATCAGAATAGATATGCTCTCTATCTAAACTGATTTCTTCCACTGACTTATCCTTAACATAAAGAGACTCCTCATCCTTATAGGGGTAGGGGTTATTTATTCTTTCGACCTGGTTCTCTAATTTCTCGAGCAATTCATCTAATAAGGAAGAACGCATCTCGTTAATTTTGGAGATTGGCAAATACCAGCCTCCATCATTATGGAGAAGGACCTTCTCATATTCGATTGGGAGGTTGTTGGTCTTGGCGAATTGCTTCATGAGGACATCATCTTTGACCGTCAAGGCTTTCTCTAGTTTCTCATAATGGCTATGGACGATTTTGATGTTATTGACCTTAAGAGAAAGAGTCTGCCTAAAACCTTCGATAGTCACTTCAAGACTGGCTTTGGCCTTTTTGGGATTGTAGTAAGATTTAAGCTCTCTTTTGATCTTGGCCGAAGAAGTCTTGTAGACTGGGGAGCCGACATTGATTCGATCGCTGATATCGATGAAAACTTGCTTTTGCCCAACTTTGACCATTTGGCCATTCTCGATGATTCTAGTGACGGTCGTTCCATATTCTTTCCCTCTTGAGATGATGCGGATGCCGTCTAAGAGTTCGAGTTCCTTATAGAGTTTAATCTTCACCTGGGTATCGTTATAACCGATGACCTTGCCGACTAAGACCCCTTGGTGTTTGACTGAGGAATCGGTGGTGATGTCTTTATTATTCTCCCCGAATAAATAACCCTTGGTCTTTTCGCGAGAATAGGAAACATATAAGTCATCAAGCAATTCCTGATCGACTTTGATTTTCTCGTGGGCATTGAATTGATCGATGATTTGCCGGTAGATTTTGACGACCGCGGCCAAATATTCTAAGGATTTGGCCCTTCCTTCGATTTTTAAAGAGGCGATGCCCAATTCCAAAAGAGGCTTAATCTGCTCGATGGTATTCAAATCCTTCATCGAGAGGAGAGCGCCTTTATCGATAGGCTCCCCATCTTCCAATAAGGTATAGTTTTGCCGGCATGGTTGGGCGCAGCTGCCACGGTTGCCGCTTCTTCCTCCATGAAAATAGGAAAGGTAACACATTCCAGAGAAAGAGAAGCATAAAGCCCCATGGATGAAAATCTCTAAATCTATCCCGGCTTCTTTGATTTTCCGGATATCCTCCAAAGGTACTTCTCGAGCCAAAACCACACGGTCGACCCCGAGTTTTTTGAGGAATCTCACATCTTCGATATTATGGATTGAGCACTGAGTGGAGATATGGATGGGGAAATCTGGGTAGTGGGTCCGAACATAATGGATGACCCCATAATCCTGAACGATCAAAGCATCGACATGCTTATAAAGGAAATCGATATAGTTTTTCACTTCCTCGAATTCCTCTTCGAAAATCAAGGTGTTCAAAGTGATATAGATTCTTTTCGAATGGAGGTGGACATATTCGGCGGCTTCCACAATCTCCTCATCGCTCAAGTTAGCGATGAAAGATCTGGCTCCGAACCTCTTTCCTGCGCAATAGACGGCATCTGCCCCATAGTTGATGGCCACTTTAACGGCTTCGAGGCTTCCAGCCGGTGCTAACAATTCGTTCTTCATACTCATTAATCATATCATCTTTATGCCAATTTATCCTTAAATACGCATAACTTACTTTTTAATAAGTAAAAAAGTATTCTCTTTCTTTTTTCTTTTCCCATGGAAACGAAAAATAGGAATGTCACATCAATCAATGTGGCATTCCTACTAGAACCCAGAAATCAATTTTAAGGGGGTTTTGCACGGGATTTTAATATCCTAAGACTAAATGAATGGCACCTTTATAAGAACTATCCGTATTAGTGAGGACGTTCATGGTGACTGTGGAATAATCGCTTGAGAAGGCCAAATAGCCATCCTTAGAAAGCGTGGCTCCGGAATCTTCATAGCCGAGCTTCTCCATGGATAAGGCCAATTTAGGCAGATAGGCATTGGCTTCGCTTAGTTCGCCATAATAGAGTTCAATCACCGCGAAGTGACCATACAAGGTGGTCCCGCTGCTAGCGTAAGAAGCCATGACTTGACTCGCGGATTTGTCAATGAAGGTATAGCCTAAGGCGTCTGATTCAGCAAAATCCGGAAGAAGTGGATTCTCGCTCACGAGTCTCTTATCTAAGAAGGAGACGAAGTCGCTACAAGAAGTGAAATTCGCTGGATGATAGAAGGTGTAGTAGTTCAAAACGAAATGCCCATAAGGCTGATAGGTCGTTTCGCTGGCTGGGACATATGCGAAAATCGCATAATATTCGGCATCTTCTTTCCCTTCTTCGTAGGAAGCGGCTTGTTTAGCTTTCCTATAGTAAGTCGTGGAGGAGCCGCTGACTTCGTATTTGCTAAAGCCCGCCTCCTCTAATTGAAGAGAATAGGAACTGACAAGAGCGTCGCAGCCTTCTCCATAATCGAAAATCGAAACGCTTCTTTCAGTCATTGAGACATAAGAGGCCTCACTTAAATTAGAGACAAAGGGGAGGACTTCCTCACCTTCAATCGCCTCTTGGATGGCGGCGATTTCATCGTCTGTCCATGCGGTTTTCGCGGCAAATCCCTTATCATTTTCTAAATAAGGGGTCAAAATCTCATTCTCAGTCGTCCCGATATCGCTGACAAGAACTTCGCAAGAGAAGGTCTCATAAGAGTAACTGAATCTTAAAGCCTCATAGGAAGAAGGATCTTCTAAAGCGACTTTCAGTACGCCACTAGTGAAGACCTCTTCGTATTCGCTTAATAAGGAAGAGAAACCAATGATGGAGAAGAATCCCTTTAAAACGTTCGTGTTGGTGGATTCAAGATGGTCATCGACGAACTTATAGGCCTTGGCCATCGTCGATTTGACGTTAGAGATGGTGTTGGGGAAAGAGAATTGATCAATCAAGGCCACTTTGCCCCCGACCGCTAAAACTCCGGTCTTTTCCAAAGACTCATTGGCCAAGGAATAAGAATAGATGTTTCCTTTGTTTTCTAGATATCCTTGCTCGACGTCGTTATAGGTATAGCCAAAGCCTTTCTCCCCATAATAATAGAAAGTCGGGAAGCTCTCATCGAGGTTTGTGAACGTCGCATTATCGTCATATAAGGCGGCGATTTTATCCTGAAGTTTTTCTTCATCGACTAGGTTAGAAGAAGATTCTTCGCTTGAGGAAACGCTCTCGCTAGAGGAGACCTCTTCGCTAGAAGATGCGCTTTCTTCCTTAGAAGATGAGGCGTGGGTGGAACCTCCTCCACAGGAGGTGATTAAAGAAAGGCCGAGTAAGGCAATTAAGATATTTTTCTTCATGGTTATTCGTAAATGACTGGCTCGTTATTCTCATCAAAATGCCAGTAATTCCCCTCCGTTTCTGGCGTGGTCTCACTATAGAAATAAGTGGTGGTCCCATCCTTCCAAGAGAAAGTCCCTCCGAAAGCGTCGGTAATCGCGACCCAGCTCTCTGCGGTCCCTTTATAGAAGACTTTGTCTCCCGCGACTGCCGTATCATAGAAGGCATTGTCGGCTAAGGAGAGTAAGCCACTTCCAAGGATGACGCTTGAAAGATTGCTATTGCCTGAGAAGGCTCTTTCATCGATCGTCGTGACCGAATCTGGGATGACTAATTTCGTTAAAGCACAGTTTTGGAAGGCGGCATGGCCGATGTCGGTGATGTTCTCCCCGAAGTTGATGGTCTTTAGGGATGTGCAATCGGAGAAGCTCCACCAATTGATGCGGGTTAAGGCATCTGGAAGAGTGATTTCTTCTAAAGAAGAGCAACCGCTGAAAGCCAAGGAATAGATTTTAGTCAAAGTCGAAGGCAAAGAAAGATTCTTGATGCCGATATCCCCCTCGAAAGCGGAAGTAGAGACAGTAAGATATCCTTCAGGAATCGTGACATTCACTAAGCCAATCAGATCTTTGAATGCCCCGATGCCGATCGTATCGATGGCCACCGAGCCATAAGAAGTGGGGATCTCGATATCGGAAACGTAATTCGAGCCTAAGTAATTAGCGACTTCCTTGACTTTATCATCAATCAAGAAGACGAAATCATCCTGGAAGACGACTTCTGGCTTGATGGAGACTTCATAACGGGGTTGCGAGACTGGGCCCTTCAATAACTCAGGGTCGAAATCATAATCCTCAATCTTCGAGGCGACTTCTTTTTGCGACAATTCGAAATAGATTCTCGTTTTCTCATCCCCTAAGCAGATAGCCTCACCGATATTGGTGACGGTCTCTGGGATATATAAGGCGATGAGATTAGGGCAATAGGCAAAGGCGTTATCGCTGATTAGAAGAATCGAGGAAGGAATGACGATGCTCGCGATATCTTTATTGTTGAGGAAGGCTCCTTCGGCAACCTCGACGACCGGGACTTCATTGTATTCAGTCGGTAAGATAGGCTTATGCTCGCTTCCTTTATAAGCGGTGATCGATAAACCAAGCCCATGGAAGGCGGGCTCATAATAAAGGGTGAAATCCCCATCTTCGACATAAGTCCCGACATTAGGATCTTCGCTTGAAACCTCGCTAGAAGATGTGGAGGAACTTTCTTCGACGATGGAAGTGGATTCCTCGCTAGAAGTGAGTTCGCTTGAAACTGAGGAAGCGGAAGTGCTTCCTCCGCCGCATGCGGAGAGAAGCATCAAGGCGCTTAAGGTTAAAATAATTTTATTTTTCATGGCAAATCCCCCTTATTTTTTATTCTTCACCCTGAATGGTGATAGTGAAAGCGACGCTTGGGACCTTGATGTAGAAGGTCTTATTGCTATCAAGGAACTCGAACTTGGAATAGGCGGTCCCGCCTTGGCTATAATA
>JAIKYF010000114.1 GCA_024683495.1 Bacilli bacterium | reverse complement strand
GTTGCCGCTTAATTCTTAAATTGCTGTCTACCATTGCCTAGCCATTCCCCCCTGGCTAGGCAATATCTTTATATAATTAACGAACGATGAAAAAGAATCTTGGAAAACTATCATTAGTCGCCTTAAGCGCTGTTTTCCTTGCGTCTTGTATGGGAGGAGCCCAACCGATCATTTCAAGCCTAGATTCACACTCAAGTGGCGAACAACCGGTTTCTTCTAGCTCTATCGCTGAGGAATCCTTTAGCGAGAAATCTTCTTCGCCTAGTAGCGAAATCTCTTCTTCATCCGAAGAATCATTATCGTCCTCAAATAGAGAAGAAAGCAGTGAATTTTCTAGCAATATTTCTTCCTCAACGGAAAGTTCCACTTCTGAAGATGAAGAAAGAATCGAATGGATAGGCACTGACGCTTACCCCTACTACTCAACCCCATCTACTAGATTCGCGATGTCGATTCAAACCGGCTGGAATCTTGGAAATACCCTCGATGCCCATAGCGATTCTTGCAATGAAAGTGAGAATTACATCGATCTTCAGGGCACTACGGAATTAGGCATCAATGAGATGGACCTTGAGACCTGCTATGGCAATCCCAAAACCACTTCGGCACTCCTTAAGAAAGTCAAACAAGCCGGCTATACCACAATTCGTATCCCCGTTTCGTGGCATCAGCATGTCACCAAATGGAATAATTTCCAGATCTCCTCTCAATGGATGAGCAGGGTGAAAGCCATCGTCGACCAATCGCTTGGCTATGGTTTTAAGGTGATTTTGAATACCCATCACGACATCGATCCTTCTTTCATCTATCCCGATTATGCCCATTTGGATAACTCCCTCAGATTCGTGGAATCTATCTGGAGTCAAATCTCCACGGTTTTCGGAGATTATGGAACCGATCTCGTCTATGAAGGATGCAATGAGCCTAGATTGACAAAACACGCCGACTCATTCAACACCGAATTGAATAACGAAGAGGTGAGAAATTGCATTCATCAAATCAATCAGAAATTCGTCGACGTCATTAGATCGAGCAACAAAGCCAATGAGCAAAAAAGATACCTCATAATCAAAGGCTATGCGGATTCCCCTTATGTCCTTACCTATAGCCATGCTTCAACTTTTAGTTTGCCAAATGATCCAAGAAATCGTCTTTTAATCTCCGTCCATATCTATAGCCCAACCGAGTTCGCCTTCCATGGCACCGGCGGTTTTGACCCTGACAATCTTGAGTACACATCGCACATTAAATGGATTCTCGATGGGCTTTATCAAGAATTCGTCATGAAGGGCATCGGAGTCGTTTTAGGTGAATGGGGAAGCGTCGCGACCGCCTCCAACCTTAACGAAAGGGTGGCTCATGCCAATTATTTCGTCTCAGAAACCAAAAACCGCCATATAGCAAGCATCTACTGGGATAATGGAGCCATGCAGAATGAGGCTTTCGCCTTATTCGACAGGGCCAACGAAACTAACTTATATCCCTCAATCAATGAAGCCATCAATAGCCATTGGACCACTCCAGGCAATAACTATAACGTCAAATATTTCGCCAACGGGACTTATCTCACTTCTGAAGATGTCAGAGAAGGCAATAAAGCTTTAGGGCCGTCTCTCCCTTGGGGATATGGCTACGATAATCTCTATTCGGATGCGTCCTGCACCCAGCCATTCTCTTTGGATACGCCGATCACCAGCAACATGAATATCTATTTAGGCAATTATGGGGTGATACCAACCTCCACCGCCGAAGCCGATAACGACTGGGGCCCAATCGATCCGAATTATATTTACTCTTCCGAAGGGGCATGGTACTGCACTTGCCCAGGAAAAGGGAAAAACAACAATTACGAGACACAGGTTAATTTCGTCTTGCCTCTCCTTGAGGATGACCGCGATTACAGGATTACTTTCTCATACAAGGTCACCGGCTCGAACGCTTCTTATCTGGTCTATAACGACGCGACCAGCAGTTCCGCCACCTCCACAAAGGAGATGAGTGGCGATGGTAGTTGGCATGAAGGTCATTTATATTTCAATTCCAATGACGTCACTTATAAGGAAACTCGCTTTACATTTAATCTTGCTGGGGTGCCTAGTAGCGTCCAATCCATCAATTTCGGCATTAAAGACTTATCAATATCTAAAAATTCGTAGTTTTCTATAGAAAAAACTTCCACTTTAACCATATATGTATGATAATAAAGTCAATCGAGGTAAGCGATTACCTTACCAATATTAGGAGCGTTTATGAAGCAAAAGTCCTTTTTTAGCATCTTGAGTCTTGCCGCTATGTCCGCCTGTTTGTTTTCATGCAACTTAATGGCGAATAGTCAAACTAAGCAAGGTGGAATGCAAGGCAACGTGATTATGGAAACTGCCGAACCGACAATTGAACTTACTTTCCCAGCCAAAGGACAAGAAGTCACCATCGTTAAGCCTGCCGTCCTCAACTATATGATGGCGATGAAGGAGCAAGCCAAGGGTATCGAAAATGATTACATCTTCAATGACCTCAATGGCGACAAAGTCAAAATCGCGGACTACTATCGCCCCTCCTATCACGACGATCGGGCAAAGAAAATCCCCCTCGTCTTCGATGCCTTGGGCTTTGCTGAGGGGACAACTTACCAAGTAAAGCTCTCCACAAACGAGAATATGGATGGAGCCGAGGTCTATGAGACCACTTCACCTTATGTCACCGTGGAAAACCTCTACGCCAATCAAACCTATTATTGGCAAGTCAGCTCAGGCGATGTCCAATCGGAAATCTCCTCCTTCAAGACTGACTGCAACGTGCGCATGATCACCGCCGACTATGTCTCGAATATCCGCGATATGGGCGGACATCTCGTCAAAGGCGGAAAGCGCATCAAACAAGGCCTTATCTTTAGAGGCGGTGAGATCGTTTATGAAACCTACAAAGACTCGAAAAACGGCGATACCCATAGCAAAACCCTCTCAGATGAGGCGATTGATGTCATGTTAAATGAGATGAAAATCGGCATGGAAGTCGATTTCCGTGGGGCAACCGAAGCCAATAACATCACCGAATCCGACTTAAAGACCTATGGGCATGGCGATGTCTCCTACTACCGTTATTCCATCGGAGGATACGGCTCCGCCATCACTTCTAATAGCCACTTCGCCGAATTAAAGCAATTATTCCTAGATTTCGGGAATGCCGAGAACCGTCACGTCTATTTCCACTGTTGGGGAGGGGCTGACCGCACCGGCACCATCGGATTCTTGCTCGGAGGATTGCTCGGCATGAGCTATACCGATCTCGTCATTGATTACGAGACCACCTCCTTTGCTAGAAACTTCCGTCCCCACGATTCCAAAGGAGCCTATTGGGACTTCCCTGGATTAATCAGCACCTTAAAGAATACCACCGGATACTACGAAGGCATGGAAATCTCCGAAGTTATCAAGAATTGGCTTATCAATTCTCTCGGATTAAGCGAAGAACAGGTTGAAACCATCAAGGCCAACCTTCTCGAGGATTAAGGAGGAACGACAATGAATAAGAAAAATATCTTCGGCATCGGAGTCTTATCAACCATCGCCCTCTTATTAGGGGGCTGCGGAAATGGCGCATCTCCAGAAGCCACCTCCACCTCAGTCCAATCTCAAGAAGCAACCTCTTCCGCCCAAGAGCAATCTTCTTCAGAAGAGAAAACCTCCGAGGAAGTCAAAACCTCAGAAGAAAGCCAACAATCCATTTCCAGCGAATCGCAGGAAAGCGGAGACTTAGAAGAAGAAAGAGCTTTGGCGATTAAGGAAATCACCGAGGCCTTCAACCTTCTCGATATCACCAATTATTCTAGAGCAAGATGGGCTAGCTTGGTCACTGCCCTGAATACTGCCACTAGAACCATAAAATCCGCATCAGAAATCACGCAGATTCTCTCCGCCAAGGCCGAATGCCTTAATGCCTTCGCTTCGGCGAAGACCATGGAGGAGTGCACTGCCGGCACCATTTTCGACTATAGTTCTGGCGCTTATGAATTCGATAGAGACGAGGAAGGCCACCTCTTAGTCCAATACTACGGACGTCCAGGACATTGGGTCTATATCGGAACTAAAGACTTGCAGATGGACATCTCCACACAAAATGTCTTCAATCTCACGATCAGAAACAACAAAGATTTCAGCATCAAACTCTCCCTTAAGCTTGCGGATGCAAACGGAGCTTATGAGGAGGAGACTGGCATCGTCACCTTAGGTGCCAACGCCACCAAGACTTTGATCCTCAACCTCAATTATGCGGTTACAAACGTCTACTTCTTCGTTGATTCTACCGAAGATCACGATAGAAATGGCGAAATCGCCATCATGGATTATCATTTCTCCTACGAAGAAAGAACAATCACCGTCCCAGAGCCCAAACTCATCAGCATGAACAATGTGGCGATTGAAAAAGATGGCGCCGAAGCCGTTTACGAATTAACCGAGAACGACGAACCATATTCGATCAGCCGCGTTTCCTATCTCTTAAAGGTCTACTATAACGGTAATGGAAGCGGCGGCAGATACCTTGGCGTCAACATGGCGGCCGGCGGAAATACCCAATACGCCGTCGCCGATAGCGCCGCCCTTGCCCAAGATAACGATACTTACGAATATCTCATCTACAACATGGAGGTGTCTTCTAATAAGCATCTAAGCGCTGGAGCGCAAATCAGCCTTGGCATCTCCTATAATGCCCCGGGCTTAACCTTCGAGGTCGAAAGCTTCACTCTCTATTACTCTTCTTGGCCGACGATTGTCAGCGAAACGCTCGCAATCAACAAGGTCATCTATGAGAGCGAATACGTCTACGAGAATAACAAAGACGTCCAAAATACCCTCAGCAAAGAGATCTTGACCGTCCCATTCTCCGACTTCACTAAGCAAGGGACCCCGACGAAGATGGAAATCGCCTTCACTCACGTCAACCCCAACACCTATTCGAAGTCATCCATCCATCTCAGCGGATTCCCCATCACCTACTTCGCGAGCGGCACCAACGACTTATTCAATACCGCTCCGATTATGGCGAAGAACACCAATCCTGATAAACTTCCAATTTCTCAGCTTGAAGGAGTCGAATCGAGTGGCACCATCACTCTCTATCCAACTAGCGCAGTCAATCTCAAGAGCGGTGGCGAATTAAACTTCGACTGCTGGTGGAGCTGCGCCACGAGCATCAGGGTTGATTCCATCACTATGTACACTGAGGCTCAGTAAAATTCCGTGCAAAAACTGCATATTTCACTAGATTAAATATATTACTGAGTAATGTAACCTAGTTAAGAAAGGAGACGAACATGGGCGCAACAATTTATGACATCGCGAAAAAATGCCATGTATCTACCACCACCGTCAGCAAAGTTTTCAATAAAGCTGGAAAGATTTCCAAAGAGACAACCGAACTAATCCTAAAAACGGCGGAGGAAATGGGCTACTCCCCAAGAGCCAGTGCCCGATTCATCGCCGGCGGCAGCAAATACTCCAACCTAATCGGCGTGCTTCTGGAGATTAATGAGAACAAAGGTATCTCACACGAACTCTTCTCCAAGATTCTAAACTCCTTCCGTATCGAGGCGGAGAAATTCAATTACGATATCTGCTTCATCTCGAAAGGCAGCAAAAACGCTTCCTATATCAACAAGATCGAGTCCCGCGGATGTTCAGGCGTCTTCTGTTTATGCGCTTTAGATAAAAAAGCCCGAGTCGAAGAGCTTGAAAAAAATAACATCCCCGTAGTGGCCTTCGACTATGGCACTTCCGCTCTCTCCATTAGCTCGGATAACACCGAAAGCATTGAGAGAATGGTCACCCATTTGGTGAACTTAGGCCATCGTCGCATCGTCTATGTCTCGCCAGATGACACGGAAGTGACGACCGATAGACGTCAAGGATTCATCAATGGATTGAAAAAGAACAACATCGAACTCGATCCACGAATGATCGTCAAAGCTCCCTACTTCTCAGAAGGAAGCGCCAAAATGGGAACCGACTTGGCCTTAGCCAGCGGAATAAACCCCACCGCCATCATGTTCCCCGATGACTATAGCGCCATCAACGCCATCCCTTATCTAAGGGAATTAGGTTATCGGGTCCCCAAAGACATCTCCGTCACCGGCTTCGATGGAATCGATGTTTGCTCGTTGATGAAGCCAACTATCACCACGGTGATGCAGGATGCCAAAGAGATTGGCCGCGAGGCAGCGAAAATGCTGCTCAGTGCCATCGAAACTGGTGATAAAGAAAAAATACATAAAATCATCCCTTCGACAATAATGGAGGGTGAATCTGTTCGAAACATTTTAGATGAGGAGGAGAAAAAATGAGTCATAAACATCTAAAACCATTGCTTGGACTAACTTTACTCGCCGGATTATTGGGCGCGGCTGGCTGCACGAGCAGCGACGCGGAATTAGTCGTTTGGACATTCTCGACCGAGCTCAAGGAAATTGCTGACAACTACTACACCAAGGAGACCGGGAAAAAGGTCAAAATTGTCAACAAGGGGAATGTAACCCAGATTAAGACCGACCTTACTAACGCGATCAAGCGTGGGAAGAACATCCCTGATGTCATCGCCCTTGAAGCGGCCGTCGTCGCCAACTTCACCAAAGGAACCGCGGAAGAGTCCCATTTAGAAGACCTCTCCGCCATCGAAGGCACCGAACAAATGTATCCATACACTAAGTCAGTTGCCACTTCAACCGATGGAAAGCTCCTAGGTTTATCTTGGCAGGCGACTCCTGGCGGATTCTTCTATAAGAAGAGCATCGCCACTAAGCTCGGCATCAATTCTCCAGAAGAGATGCAAGAAGAAATCTCCACCTGGGATAAATACCTCGCTTTGGCCGAAAGAGCCAAGAACTATGATTTGGAACAAGATAGAGACGGGGTCCAATCCATCGCCATCTGCTCTTCGATCGTCGATCCGATCAAGGTCTTCTTATCAGCGAGAGAAAACCCCTGGGTCGTCGATGGCGTGCTAAAGACCGAATCAGTCCTCTTTGGAAAAGAAGAAGGACAGCAAAACTGCTTCGACGTCGTCAGAACCCTCGAACAAGAGGGCTATACCCATGGTTCCTTGGACCGTGAAGGTGGCTGGATCGCCGACATCGATTCCGACAACACCCTCGGTTACTTCTGCTCCTCTTGGGGTTTGAACTTCGACCTTATGCCAAACGCCAAAACCACCAAGGGTGATTGGCAAATGTGTAAAGCCCCTGTCGATTACTTCAAAGGCGGCACTTGGCTATCCGTCGTCCAAAACTGCCCCAATAAAGCGACCGCCATGGACTTCATTAAATATGTCACGACCAATCCTGACTTCTTGCTTAAAAGAGGTCAAGAAACCGGTGACTTCATGAACAGCAAAGCCGTCATGAGCACATTGGTTCAGGATTATTCCTGCGAATTCTTAGGCGGGCAAAACCACCTCAAGATGCTTTATGACGTTGCCGAAAACATCAATGGCAAGCTCATTTCTCCATACGATGCCACCATCGATGCCGAATTCAATAGTGCCGTCGGAGACTATGCTCAAGCCATCTGCGCCACCGACGATGATGTTGAAAATGCCAGGAAGAAATTCAAGGCCTCCTTCGTCAACGCCGTCAAAGCCGACTTACCCGCCATCATCTACAAAGGATAAAAAGAGATGAAAACGAAAGGAATAAAAAGATATCGTAATCCATCTCAAAGATTAGACAAATGGGGCTATGTTTTCATTGCCCCCTTTGTCCTTGTTTTCTTGGTCTTTTCTCTCTATCCGATGATTTATTCCATCGTGCTTAGTTTCACCAACCAAAACCTCACTTCCTCAGGTGCTTTCGAGAACTTCATCGCGATCGATAATTACAGATACATCTTCTCTCAGAGGCAATTTTGGCAATCCTTCTTGAATACGGTCATCATCTTCGCAATGAATTTCATTCCTCAGATCGTCTCCGCTCTCTTCTTCGCCGTCCTCTTTACCAATAAGAGAATCCGTTTAAGAGGCAAGGGGTTCTTCCAATTCGTCTACTTCTTGCCGAACATCCTGACCGCGACTTCCGTTGCTGCCCTCTTCCTCTTCCTCTTCGGCTATATCCAAACAGTCGACGGGATTCCGAGGGGAGGCCCATTCTATCAACTCTTACTCTGGATGGGCATGAGCGATAAGATGCGTTTATTCAATGAGGTATGGCCAACCCGTATCATCATTGCCTTCGTTCAGTTCTGGATGTGGTTTGGTAACTCGATGATTGTCTACATTTCTGGAATTAAGGGCATTTCTGACGAGGTTTTCGAAGCCGCGGAGATGGACGGGGCTTCCGCAAGAGTGGTCTTCTTCCACATCACACTACCGATCCTTAAGCCGATTATGCTCTATTCCTTGATCACTTCCTTAATCGGGGGCTTGCAGATGTTCGACATCCCCTTCTTGATGGGAAGCGTCAAATTCAAAGATGGATCAGGTATCTCTGGGACCCTCACCATCACCGCCTATATATATAACTTCATGAAAGTGAATGAGGATTACTCTATCGCCTCCTCGGCCAGCGTCATCCTCTTCCTTGTCTCATTATCCCTGTCAATTCTCATGTATTTCTTGTTCTTCAAGCCGAAAGACTACTCCAAGAAAGTCATGAAGAAAGTGAGGAAGTATGCGAAACTCGACTGATACCACAATGGTGGCCCAGAATAACAAACTCAAGTTCTTCAAGATCATCGCCCAGATTCTTTTATACATCATCTGCATCTTCGTGGCCGTGATGGTCTTGTTCCCGCTTCTGTCTTTGCTATTGGCCTCAACCCACTCCTCAACGGAGATTATGCAAGGCTTCTCCTTCACCATCGGAAACAGTTTCTTCGATAACTGGAATAACTTGATGAAAGAATTAGGCAAACAAGACCTCTCAATCATCAGATCATTCTTCAATTCCTGCATCATCTCCTTCGCTTCGACTAGCTTATGCATCTACTTCTCATCCTTAACCGCCTATGCCTGCCACGCCTATAACTTCAAGGGCAAGGCCTTCTTCGAGAAGTTCATCCTCTTCCTCATCATCATCCCTGGGCAACTAGGGGCCGTCGGCTTCTATGCCTTGATCGTCGACATGAATTTGCTCGACACCTATATCCCCTTCATCGTTCCTGCTATCTGCTCCGCCTCAACCGTCTTCTTCATTAGACAGTACCTCAGAGCCAACTTCTCCACCGAATTCATCGATGCGGCGAGAATGGATGGGGCAAGCGAATTCAGAATCTTCAACACCATCTGCTTACCTTACATCAAGCCCGCTTTGGCGACGATGGCCTTATTTGGCATCATCTCCAGCTGGAATTCCTTCATGGGCCCGATGATGTTCTTGACTGAACCTCAGTTATATACCTTGCCACAGATCCTCTACTTCCTAACATCCATGCAGAGCATCGACTATGGCGCGGTCTACATGGGGGTCTTAATCACCATCTTGCCAATGTTATTAGTCTACTTCTTCTTGTCCAAGACCATTATGGCTGGCGTATCCAACGGAGGTTTAAAATAATATGAAAATCCTGCGCAAAATAGCGTTATTCGCCTCAGTCCCCATGTTTTTATTATCATGCTCAAATGGGAATCAAAGCGTGAATCTATTGAGAGATGTCTATGCCGATTATTTCAGCGTTGGCGCCGCCCTCAACCCCCAAAACCGCAATAGCACCTTACTTAAGCACTTCAGTTCCTTGACCTGCGAGAATGCGATGAAGTGGTCCTCAGTTCATCCGGCCGACAACACCTACACCTTTGAAGAGGCCGATGAATACATCAAAATCGCCAAAGCGAACAACATCAAAGTCAGAGGCCATGCTTTAGTTTGGCATGAGGCGATTCCCGAGACCGTCTTCAAAGAAGGTGGCGAATACCTGACAAAAGACGAGATTCTCACCAAAGAAAGCGAACACATCGAGGAAGTTATGAAACACTTCGGCGATGACGTTTATTGCTGGGACGTCCTAAATGAGGTCATCGACGACAACCAATCCGAATTAGCGGAAGATCTATCGAATGTCTATAGAAAATCCGATTGGTATGAGACCTGCGGCGAGGATTTCATTTTCAATGCTTTCGAAACCGCGGCAAGAGTCAGAGATGAGCTCGGCTTAAAAGTCAAACTCTACTACAACGACTATTCTAACGACACCCCCGCCAAACTCCCGAAGACTTTGGCGATGCTAAAGAGAATCAAAGAAAAGAATATCCCAATCGATGGTATCGGCATGCAATCCCATTACCATCTTGGTTCCTTCGATATCGATCAATTAGAAAAAGCGATCAAAGCTTATGCTGAACTCGGATTAGACATCCAGATTACTGAATTCGATGTCAATATCTATGACGAAACCCTCCCGGAATCCTCTAACGCGGCTTATTACTATTACGATTACGCTTCCGTGCCTGAGAATTCCTTAAGAGCCCAGACCACCATCTATAACCGGGCTTTCGAACTCTTCAGAAAATATAAGGATAACATCTCCAACGTCACCTTCTGGGGCGTCAGCGATGCCAACACCTATATGAATTCCGATAAGAAACACGTCGGAAGAACCAACTACCCCTACATCTTCGATGTCTTTGATGAGCCAAAAGAATCCTTCTATGCCATCACTGAATTCGATAAAGGAGGAGCGCAATAATGAAAAAGTTACTTAGCTTATTTGTCGGGCTCGCTTTCTTGCTTGTCGGCTGCTCTAACGGAAACGGAGGAGGGAAGCACTACAATCCCTATAGCGTCACCGAAGATGAAGTCTCCAATATCTATAAAGGCGATAAGAAAGACTTCCACATCAAAACCTGGTATGAAAGCCAAGTCGGCGTCTTCGATCTTGAACAAGACGACGAAAGCGGAGTGGTCAATGCCAAATACCGTAAAACAAGCGGCAATGGCTATGCCCATCTTTTCACCACCGCCAGCGGACCATTCGCTGATTTCACCTACATCAATATCAGAGCCAAAGGAACGCCAGGCAAATCAATAGCCATGCGTTTGGCTTACGACCCCATCGACTTAGAGAAAACCAATGTCCTTGGCAACGACGTCTCTTTCTCCTTAACGGAAGATTATGTCGTCCATACCTTAAAAGTGAAGGGAACCCTCAAGACTAGATTAGATATGGTCAACCGTATCTGCATCTTCCCTGAGCTTGGAGTAGCTGGCTCCTCCGTTAGAGGCAGCTTCACCTTCAACGACGTCTGGTTCTCCCAAGAAATCCCCGAAGGTGCCACCTGGGAAAATAAGGGCGTCGATAGCGGAGATACATCCGTCACCGTCAACGGCTGGAAAACCCAAGCTTGGACCTTCTACACCCTCTATCCAGATGGAGAAAACACTGGCATAACCTATTCGCAAGCCGCTGAATGGGCTTATATCGAGAAATCCGTCGAGGTCAGCGAAGAAGAAGACCACAACGTCTTGAACTTCTCTTTCGAAAACGTTCTCGATGCCTCTGGCAGCCAATCCGTCACCAGCATCGTCTTCAAACTTTCGGGCGATGTCAAAGAGCATGTCACCGAAGGCGTCGAATATGACTACTACACCTACTATGAATCCATCATCTACGTCTATGACACCACTAACGAAAAAGAGGTTCAGCCAGGCGAAGATGGCTTAGTCCACTTAGAGATTCCTATCTCCAACGCCTTAACCGCCATCGGAAATCATCACGAAAATGGTTATCGTGTCGTCATCTTAGTCGAATCTAGACCAGACGATTTCGAGAAATTCTTCTATGAGAGAGATGGTCATATGATCGTCCATGATACCTATTGCTCCCACAAAGAAGGCATCAAGAGAGAAGATTACACTCAATATAACGAAAACACCTATGTCTTAACCGACAAGGATGGCGTTGATAAGAACGTCACCTACACCAACATCAACCCCGGTTCCTATTGGCCAAGACTCTGCCGCCACATCAAGACGGAAGTCGGGCAAAGCGTCACCCTCACCATCCGCAATAACGGCGAAGAAACCGTGAAAATCGGTATCCATGCCGGCATCTTCTCCGATGAACGTTCGGATGCGGAAAAGAACAACATGTTCTTCCCGCTTTATAAGAACAACGGCATCGGCGCGGCTGGATATTTCGAAGATGGCGAAGATGCCTTCATCGAAGCCGGCGAGGAACGTGAGTTCTTAATCGAAGTCGATGCCAGCACCGCTCATGGCGTTGATGCCAGCAAAGACAAAATCGATGTCATTTGCTTATTAATCGATAACTGCTGGAGCTTAGACGAGATGGAAGAGCATCTCCCAGAAACAGCTGACTTCACCGCTAGAAGCGGCGATATCGATCTTGTCTCATTTGAGGTTGAATAAATGAAATATGGCTATTTTGACAGCGAAAATAAGGAATATGTAATCACGACTTATGATACCCCGCTGCCTTGGTTTAACTACTTGACCAACGGAAATCTCTTCTCATTGATCAGCAACCTAGGCGGCGGATACACATATTTCAAGGACGCCAAGCAAAGAAGGATCACCCGTTATTTTTATAACGCTCCCGACCGCGATAACGGAGGGATCATGATTTATATCGATGATGGAAAAGAGGTCTTTTCGCCCTGCTTCTATCCTCGCAAAGTGAATCTTGATTCTTATCGCTGCCACGTGGGAATTAACTATCAGAAGTTTGTTTCCGCGAAAAATGGCCTCCAAATGAAACTCTTATCCTTCATCCCTCGTAAGGATAACCTCGTCATCTATCAGTTGAAACTCAAAAACACCACCGCCGCAACTAAGAGAATCTTAGCCTACGGCGGGGTGGAGTTCTGTTTATGGAACGCCATGGATGATATGACGAACTTCCAAAGAAATTTCTCGACCGGAGAAGTGGAGGTTAAAGGCAACGTCATCATCCATAAAACCGAGTACCGCGAAAGAAGAAATCATTATGCCTATTTCGCGGTGAATAAGGATCCTCTTAGCTACCAAAGCGATAGAGATACCTTCCTCGGGCTTCATAATTCCTATCAAAACCCCACTGAAATTAAATCTAAGCGCCTTTCTAGCGTCCGGGCCAGCGGCTATTCGCCCGTCGCTTTCTATCAAAATGAAGTGATTCTCGCCCCTAACGAGGAAACGACATTAATCTACTTGCTCGGCTATGAAGAAAACGAGCAAGAAAAGAAATTCGACAAAGACGGAAACGTCAATTTCGAGCACGGAAAGAAAGTCATCAAGCATTATTTAAACGAAAAAGAAGTCTTCGCCGCTTTTGAGGAACTAAAAGAATATAACGAAAAACTCTTAAGTGGATTCGTCATGAAATCTGCCGATAAGAATCTCGATACCCAAGTCAATGTCTGGCATCAATACCAATGCATGATGACTTACCATCTTTCTAGAAGCGCCTCTTATTATGAATCGGGCATCGGAAGAGGAATGGGATTTAGGGATTCCTGCCAAGACCTTTTAGGTTTCGTCCATCTGATTCCTGAGGCAGCGAAAGAGAGAATCCTCGATATCGCCTCCATCATGTTCATGGATGGCTCCACATACCACCAATATCAACCTTTAGACAAAAAGGGCAACGCCGATATCGGCGGAGGGTTCAACGACGATCCCTTATGGCTTATCGCCGCCACTTATGCCTATATCTCGGAGACTCAGGACTTCTCGATCTTAGATATCGTGATCCCCTATAACAATTCCGAAACCGAGAAAGGTACTCTTCTTGAGCATTTGGATAAAGCCGTCCATTACACCGTCAATCATCTTGGCCCCCATGGCTTACCGCTTATCGGCCATGCCGACTGGAATGATTGCTTAAATCTCAATTGTTTCTCCACCAACCCAGGAGAATCCTTCCAATGCCTATCTGGGAAAGATGGCGGGGTGGCGGAATCCGTTTTCATCGGAGCCATGTTCGTCAAATATGGAAAAGAGTATCTCGAGATTCTTGAAAAAATCAAAAAGAGCGACGATTTGCTAGCAAAATCGGTCGAGGATATGAAGGAGGCCATGTATAAATACGGCTTTGAGGAAGACCACTTTCTTAGGGCCTATGATGCCTTCGGGAACAGAGTCGGTTCCAACCATAACGAAGAAGGCCAAATCTATATCGAGCCTCAGGGCTTCGCGGTCCTCTCGGGCTTAGGGCTTGAGAATGGGATGGCGGATAAAGCCTTGGATGCCACTTATAAGAGACTCAATACCAAATATGGCATCTGCATCCTTTCCCCGGCCTATACCAAATACCACATCGAACTTGGAGAAATCTCTTCTTATCCGATGGGATATAAAGAAAACGGCGGCATCTTCACCCACAATAACCCCTGGGTCATCATCGCCGAATGCGTCAATAACAATCCCGAGAGGGCTTTTGAATACTATAAGCAAATCACTCCTGTCTATGTTCAGGATAATGCTGAGACTAGGCGCGTCGAACCTTATGTCTATTGTCAGATGCTAGGAGGCAAGGAGGCCCCGAACTTCGGGCAAGGCAAAAACTCCTGGTTGACCGGAACGGCCTCTTGGGCCTTCGTGGCCATCAGCCAATATATCCTCGGCATTAAGCCAACCTTAGATGGGTTATTAATTAATCCCAAGATGCCCAAAGAGATCAATGAATTCCGGGTTAAAAGAAAATATCTTGGCCACACGATCGTGATTAATGCTCGTCGTGGAGAAAAAGAAGCCGTTTTTGTCGGGGAAAATGAAATTTCCGATCGTTTATTAAGGAATGTGAATGGGGATCTAGAGGTCTCGGTCACATATAGGTGATGAATATGAATATTGAAAGAGCAAGAGAGGTCCTCGCGCCAGCGAAGATTCTCGAAAAAGAATTTCCGAATAGGGAAATCGATGATGCCGTCAGAGCCAGTTTTGCTGGCAACACTTATTTAGGCATCACCGGATTGAACAAGAAGGTCCCGATTCTTGATTATTTAATGCTGGATGAAAAATTCGCCACCTTTACGAAGAATTTCAAAGACCAGACAGTATTGCTCGATTTGGACCACTACTACATCAAGAACGAAAAGCACGAGCTTAACCCTGAGCTAAGAAAACTCGTCCTAGAAGCCAAAGAATATTTCGAAAACTATGGCGGATGCCTAAACGAAAATGGTGAGCATATCGTCGATCTCAAATCGATGAAGGTCGGCCCCCATTATGACGTCAATCTTCTTTTAGGCGATAGAAGAGGCTTCGAAGAACCTCTTTTGACCACCCCAAAAAGCGTAGTAGATTCTTTTGGGGCAGGCTCTTCCCGTGGACCCGCTGGCTATCAGGTTTTAGCGACCCGTTGGGATATGAGGCCAGAAGAAAACGGCAATCCCTTTAACCGCCAATTCTATATTCTTGAAGATGGGAAGCAAATCTTCTATTCCCATAACGTCAATGAAAATGTCAAAAAGGCTTATGCGGTCCATAAAGTCAACAAAACCGAAATATATTACGAAACTCTCGATGGCTTAAAAATTAAAAGGGTAATCTTCCTTTTACCACAGATCAAAGGGAATCCTATCGCCACTGAATCCCAAAGCGTGGAGATTACCAATCTCACTTCCAAAGAAAGAAATCTCAAAGTCGTCTTCACCGGCTTCTTTGGTTCTTCCAACCCCGGTTGTCAGATGGTCGACGTCATCTATCAAAGCGTCATCAATCAATCGATAGTCGAGGCCGATAATAACGGCATCATCGCAATAGCCCCCGATTATTACCCTGAATATTGCAAAAGAGAGATGAGATTCTTCATTTTGAAAAACGATGAGGGATTTGCGGATAATTTCTGTTACGATGCCTCCGCCTTCCTTGGCAATGGCGACATCTATCATCCCCAATATCTCAATCACTTAAATAACGCGGCTAAATTTAAAGGCCCCTCCTTCTTCGCTTTGGATAAATCATATGTCCTCAAGGCCAAGGGCAAAGTCACCTTTGACACATATGTCGGCGTCGTCAACGCCACCAAGACCAAAGGCGATGAAAATCTCGAGGTCTTTAAAAAAGAGCTTCAATCCTTGCTTGAATCAGTCAAGACCCATAAGGGCCTCGAAAGAATCATCGCCAAAAGAGATAAATACCTCGCTCAATATTCCTCCTTCCTTAAAGTGGAGTCCGACAACAAGGAATTCGATGACTATATCAATAAAAACCTTCCTTTCCAGATTCTCTATCAAACTTACGTTTCTAGAGCGTTCGCCCAAACTCAAAAAGGGTATCGTGAGATTGGTTTCAGGGAAATCCAGGATATCTATTCGTCCATGTATTATTATCTCGCCAACGGGGAAGAACGCTTGGTTAGATCCCTCTTGGAGAAATGGATCGTCAACGTTTACGAGTTCGGCTACGTGAACCACAACTTCTTCTACGTCGGAAAAGAGCCGGGAATGTGCTCAGACGACGGTTTATGGCTCGTTGAGGCCATTTACCGCTATATGTGCCTATCGGGCGACAAAACG
This sequence comes from Bacilli bacterium, assembly GCA_024683495.1. Taxonomy (GTDB): domain Bacteria; phylum Bacillota_I; class Bacilli_A; order RFN20; family CAG-826; genus UBA4951. Next base: position 2,111 of record JAIKYF010000114.1, on the reverse strand, counting down.
CTCCTTAGAAAGCGTTTTAAGGTCGCTGGAAGCAAAAAGAGCAGGACTCTCTATGAGACCCTGAAGGCCATCATCACTTATTCAAGCAAGATATCCGTCGGAAAGCATGGCCTACCACTTCTAGATAAAGCGGACTGGAATGATTGCTTAAAAATCGATGATGATTGTTTGGATGGCCCAACAAAAGAAAAACTTTACCGTCAGCAACTAAGAAAGAAGAAACAGAAATTCGGAGTACCTTTCGAAAATGAGCTCTCCGAATCCGTCATGAACGCTTTCTTGCTCGTGATCATGGTCGATAACATGAAAGTCATCGCCTCTAAGCTCGGGGACGAGGATTATGTCAAAGAAATGGCTGAGACTAAGGATAGACTCGTCAAATCCTTAAAAGAAAACGCCTACATCAACGGTTACTACGCCCGCGTCTTAATCAATAGAGATACGCCAATGAATGGCATCACCTACGTTGGAGCCCCGAAAGATGGCCTGTCCTTACAGGATGACTTCGATGGCTCCATATACCTGAATTCCTTCTCTTGGTCCATCTTAAGCGGAGTGGCCACAGAGGAAGAAATCGCCTCGATGATCAAACTCATCGATAGATATCTTAAGACCGAAGCCGGCTATAAGCTCTGCAGCAAGCACAATCTTCTCTTGTGCGGATCAAAAGAAGCCGCCACGGAGCAATACTTCCCTGGCGATAGGGAAAATGGTGGGGTCTTCAAGCACGCGACCATGATGTTCGTCGATGCTTTATTCAAGGCGATACCCACGATCAAAGACAAAATACTTGCCAAGACCTTAAAGGATGATGCCTATTATATGCTCGACATCGTCTATCCATATAACGTCTTAGCCAATCCTTATGGATTGAAAGGCAATCCGAGATGGTGCACCCAATATGTCAATTCAATCACTAACGAACATATTGGGCCAATCCTCTCTGGCACTTCTACTTGGTTATTGATATCGACGCTTGAGTCGCTTGGAATTAAATTCAACAGCGATGAAATAGTCATTAGACCAGTGCTTAGAGATGAGGTCAAGTATCTTAAGCTTAAGATTCACATTCAAAATTCATATTATGAAATTGAACTCCATAATGACTGCACTTTGAAGGAAATTGTAATGCCTTATTATCGGGACGGGAAACTTCACAAAATATCTTAGTTTTCCATTTGAGTTTCCGACTTTAGAATTAATAATAAAAATTGTTTGCTATTATAAAATTGCGTGCAATAATATACGTATAAATTAAAGGGTAAGCGCTTACCTTACCAAAAAGACGAAAATATTAGGAGGTTCTTTATGAAAAGGACAGTTCTTGTTTCATCCACCATGCTAGTCGCCGCCGCGTTAATCGGTGCTATTGCTGGTGTAAATGGCACTAGCCGTGTTGCGTCAGTCAAGGCTGCAACCGAAGACAATGGAACAATAAATATCGCGACAAACATTGCAACTTGGGGCAGTGACATTCATTCTTCGCTAGCTTGGTCAAGCGGCCTACAAGTTCCCAACGCATATTACAGCAAAACATTTAGTTCATCTTCTATTACGTGCGGAGTCGATTCAACATTCGAAGTAACACCATATAAAACTAATGGCGGAATTTGTTACACAGATGGACCAGTTATTTGTTTCAGGAATGGGTCTTTCGTATGGCAATTGAATGATTATTCTAAATATATCGCTTCCGTCCAGTGGTCTGCAAAAGGGATGAACTTTTGGGCCATTAACACCCACACACTCTCGCTTTATGGTGGAAGAGAGGAGTCTGGATCAGCATTGGACACCAAAACTGGGGGTCAGAGTAGTACTGCCAATTTATCGATGAATAATAGCAATGAATCGGTCAATGCTATCACCGTTATCGATAACGATTCCGGCACGACATATCCAACATATTTTGAACTGCCTGCTAGCAATATGACCTACGCTTTGGGTGATGTCACTAGCGCAGCTCAACAAGTCACTTTCTTCTTAGAGGCTTTCTATAGAGAAGTACCATGCGTTCAAGGAACCGCTCCATCAGATGACATTTGGACCACATTCCAAGGAAGAACTTCAACCATCTCCACCGCTATTGCCAATTTAGCGGATAGCACCTGGGT
>JAIKYF010000098.1 GCA_024683495.1 Bacilli bacterium | reverse complement strand
CCCCCATCGACATAGCTGAAGCCGGCGATATGCTCCTTGCTCCCGCAGAAAACGCAGGAATCGACATTCGGCCCCATCCCAAGTTCGTTGAGGAGATGGGCGAAATATAAGAGGGTCGCCGTCGGGGCGTCAAAGCCTTTGTCGAGGGCTCTAGCCGCCGTATCGAGCCATAGATAGATCCCTTCGGCGTCTTCCGCGGCCACTAGACACTTGGAAGTGAGCTCGGCCAAAACCGAGAAAGCTACGGATCTATCGAGATTATCGCGGATGTCCGCTGGCATATCCGCGACTCCTTCCTTCAAGGAATAAGTCCCGTCTTTTCTTTCGTATAAGGTGAAGGTCCCTAGCGATAAAAGCTGAACCGCTGAGGCATTTTTCGAGGTAGTTTTATAAATCCCGTGGGCCAAAAAGGCATATTCGCCATGGTCGGTCAAAACATTGACCATCGCGTCTTGCTCTTTATATTGGGTGATTCGATACGGGTAGCCTTGGATGTTAATCGTTGTCCGAGGTGCCATAACCTACTCTTTTTAAGAAGGAAGGATCGTTTCTCCAGCCTGGGTGAACCACTACCTCGAGTTTGAGGCTCACGGGGGTCTGCCACATCCTGCCGAGTTCTTTCTCGGAGGTCGTGCGGATGTTTTTGATCATGTTGCCGCCTTTGCCGATGATGATGCCCTTAAGGTTATCTTTCTCGGTATAGATGGTCGCGAAAATCTCGGTAATACCTTCATTTTCTTCGATTTTCTTCACGACGACCCCTGACATATGGGGAACTTCGTTACGAAGGAAATGAAGCATTTTCTCCCTGATGACTTCGCTGGCCATGAAAGAACGGTCCTTATCGCTAAGATAATCGTCTGGATACATCTTGGGGCCTTCCTCGGTATGGGAAAGGAGGAAGGAATTGATCTCGCCGAAATTAAAGTTCTTAAGCGCGGTGATCTGGATGAGAGGGAAAGATGGGAAGCTTCCTTCATAGCGCTTGATGAGCTCTTCCATCTCCGGCGCGGTCATCAGATCGATCTTATTGAGCAAGATCGCGCAGGGAATCGTGGTTTTCTCGATCCACTTGAGGTTTTTCTCGTCGTCTTCGAACTCTTTGGCGCTCGAATCGACGATATAGAGGATGCAGTCCACTCCTTTGACGGCGTTATGGACCATCTTCTGCATGTTTTGGTAAAGGGTCTCCTTACCAGAGAAAATCCCCGGGGTATCGATGAAAGCGATCTCAAGATCCTTTCCGTGGTACACCCCGATGATATTATTTCTCGTCGTCTGGGATTTAGGCGTGGCAATCGAGACTTTCTTCGATAGCAACGCATTTAATAAAGTGCTCTTGCCGGCGTTTGGACGCCCCAAGATCGCGCAGAAACAAGTTTTCATTGGTGATTACTCCAAATCTTCCCCGCTGAAGGCAAATGGAAGCAGTTCTTTGATGAGGGTCTCCTTGGTGTCGCCCTCGAGGTTCGCTAGATAAATCGGTGCCTCTTCAGGGAATAATTCCGAGATGACCTGACGGCACGCCCCACAAGGAGAGCAAGGTTGATCCGAATCCGCGATGATGGCCAAAGCTTCGAAATCATCTTTGCTTTTGCCATCCATCATCGCGTTATAGATGGCGTTTCTTTCGGCGCACATGCACAAAGGATAAGAGGAATTCTCGATGTTGGCCCCAAGATAGACGCTGCCATCTTTGCACAAAAGGGCCGCCCCGACCGCAAAATGGGAATAGGGCGAATAGGATAGGCTTCTCGCGTGAGTGGCTTTTCTGATGAGTTCGTATTTATCCATTGTTTTTCTCCTTAATGAATCTATCGAGGATTAAATCCTGCAAACCAAACATCACTTCTTCATCCTCTTTGTTCATATGGTCATATCCAAGCAGATGGAGGAGACCGTGGATGAAGAGGAAGCGAAGTTCTCTTTCGATGGAATTTCCGATGGCTTCCGCTTGCCTGATCGCCTGGGGAAGGCAAATCATTATTTCACCAAGCATCACCGGAATTTCATCCGATATAATCTGGTCTTTTGGGTCTTTATCATCATTGAAGGCAAAAGAAATCACATCGGTCACCCTATCCACTCCGCGATAATCGCGGTTAATGGAATGGATGGTCTCTTCGTCGACCAAAGAGACGTCGACTTCGTAATTCTTCTTGATTTTCAGATGATCGTAGACAAGTTCGGCAAGGCGATTATAGTCTTCTTCAAGATAATCGTATTTCTCTCCATAAGGAGAGGAGAAATCTATTTCCATGCCGATATTCTAGCACAACTGCTATGACATTTGTCACTCTCCTTTCTTTTTGAGGAAGTATTCTCGGAAATATTCTTCCTCCCGGCTTTTGTCGCTTTGCTCATGGAAATATCTCGCCACTTTCTTGAGCCCCTGCCCAATCGAGAGCAAAGCGAAGAAATGAAATAAATAGTAATTGAGGGAGAAATCCTTAGCCACAATCGTTGGAATGAGGGATAAAGAGAGGCTGACGGCCATATAGAAAATCTCGTTATAGGAGAGGAAATTCCCAATCTCATAGGCTTTCTTGGAAAGGACGTTCATCTCCATGATCTTCTCCTCCTTTCTTTCTCTGCTCTCAAAGAGGAATTTCTCCTTTCCCTCCACATCTTTCTTCCTCTTCTCGAAATATCCGGAAATCAAGATTCCATCGACGAAAGCATAGACAACCATCGATAAGACCGAGAAGAGGAAGATCGGGTTATTGGCGCACATTAGATAAGATAAGGCGAAAGACATGATGAAGTTTGAGACAAAAGAGATATTGGAGGAAAAGAAGCACTTCTTATAGGAATAGAAATGAGCGTAGTTCCTCCTAAATTGCTTATTGTCGGAGTCATAGGCCCTCGATAAGTAGCGTTTATCGAAGCTTTTCATCGATGAGACCAAAAGAGTCTGCTTAAAGATCGAGATAAGCCCATAGCCTAAAAACATGATGACCGCGGCTAAGAAATTTCCTGAGGCATTGACGAAATAGAATCCTGAATAAAGGACCACCACCCCGACGACCTCCATTATTAAAGATAGATAATAAAGGGGTGAGACGTGGATTTTCGGTTTCTTGACGTGGAAATATTGCTTTCGATAAGAATCGACGAAACCGAAAACTCCGCTCCATTCGGCGATGAAAGAGGAGATTTTCACCATTCTCGTCCCAGTCGCCGGGTCTTTGACGATGAGATAATTGAGGAATCTTCTCTCCAAATAGACCATATGGGTTCCATCCCTCCTTTCAAGAACCGCGAGAATAGGCCAGGTTTTATTGAGCAAAATGTCGTCTTTGTTCGAGACTTTTTGGAAAACCAAGTCCATTCCTTCTCTAGAGGCCTCCTTTTTCAAAACGGAGAGGGAATAGGGAGGATGGCCTTCCAAACGGATGTAGCGATAACGGCTATTCTTCGAGTAATGGATCAGGAGCATTCGTAGGCAGGAATAGCCACAGCCTTTTTCTTCTCCTTGCAAAATTGTCCCCATACTTATAAATTCCACGAAAACCGAAAAAGTGGCGAAAAAAATAACACCTCAAGGCAAAACTTGAGGTGTTATCGAATGATAAATTTTTAGCTTACCACTTTTTGCGGCGAGCCATTTCGGACTTTTGTTTTCTCTTAAGTCCGGTTTTGAGGAAGAATTCCCTCTTTCTTTTTTCCATAAGGACGCCAGATTTGTTAACGTTTCTCTTGAAACGTCTCATCATGTCATCTAAACCTTCGCCTTCGCGTTGAGTGACTTTGATACCCATCTATATTCACCTCCTTACTGTACTGAAACGACAAATATTCTATAGAATAGACGGGAATAAAGCAAACATTTTCTTTCATCCTTTCGAATAATTCTTCCTTTCCATTCCAAATCCAGATCAATGGAAACGATGAATCGCGTGAAGTATCTTTTCAAATAAGGCCTAGAAAGTGTTAAAGTAGAGTCATGGAAAAGGAAATCTTACTCAGCATCATCATCCCGGCTTTTAACTCGGAAAAATACCTTCCAAAGGCCATCGAAAGCCTCGCCAACCAAACTAGAAACGACTGCTTCGAAGTTCTTTTGATGATTGACCCTGGAACGGACAAAACATTCGATGTCGCCAAGAGTTTATCCACTACTAATAAATTCCTAAAAATCTACTATTTTGATACTAGGCAAGGTGTTGCTAAATGCCGTTTCATCGGATTAAACAAAGCCGTTGGCAAATACTTCATCTTCATGGATGCGGACGATGAAATCGCCCCGAATATGGTCGAGACCATCGTTAAAGAGATGGAAGAATCCAAAGCCGATGGGCTCTGCTTCAACTTCTATTACATCACCGATAAGAAAGGAAAGAGAAAAGATAATCTCTTCCCCTTCTCCAAGAATAAAACCTATGACCGGGCCGATGCCGTCAAAGCGTTCTTCGAAGACACCTACATCCGGGGCTTCCTCTGGAATAAATGCTACAAAAGGGAAATCGCCGACTCCCGTCCTTTCGTCTTGCTGGCCGATAAGAAAGATATGTTCGAAGATATCGTCGTCACTTTGACCTTCCTCTCGAACTGCGACAAGGTCAAATCCATCAAGACGCCTCTATATTATTACGATAAAAGAATCGGCGATTCCGCCTCTTCTTTGCACCGCACCGACCGGGCTATGCGCCATCTGAAGGTCTTCGCGGTCGAAAGGTATTATCTTGAGTATCGGGGCGATAAGGCTCTTCTAAAGGCCTATAAACGGACTTTATGGAGAGATTATGCCTCTTTGCTCTTCGATCTCCATCTCGATAAGAAATATGGAGCCGACAAAGCTTACGTAAAATCCGTCAAGAAGGAATGGAAATACGTCAAGAATATGAAAAAGCCCCTCCTCATCGAAGGAAGGGCCTATGAAGAAGAGATTAAGCGCTGCCTTTATTTCGATAAAGACATATAGACCGCTTTAAGCTGCTCCCCTATTTTGTCTAGACTTCTCTCCTCGACCGTCTTATAGCCTTGGTCGAGGATTTCTTTTTTCTCGCCGTTAGCGAGTAAATCCTTGAGGATTCTTTCGAAATCATCGTTGTTTTTGCCTTTATGGCAGTTGACGCCGTCTTGCATCCAGCCATCATAGACGCCGATGTCTCTGATGAGCAATGGGCAATAGGAGGCCAAGGCTTCCAAAACGACGATCCCTTCGGTCTCTTCATAGCTTGGGAAGAACATCGCGGAGGCTAATTGATAGGCCCCATGGATGATGTCTCCTGAGCAATAGCCGGCCATAATCGCGTTCTTTGGGCGCTTCTTGATCCATTTCTTGACTTTGGAATTGACTAGAATCGACTGCAAGGAGCCAAACCAGATGAATTTAGTGTCTGGGAATCTTCTGGCGACATCGAAGAAATCCTGGATTCCCTTTCTTTCAAAGGGGAGCCCGACCCCCATCACGAATCTCTCATCTTCTTTGATATGGAAACGTTCCCTAAAAGCCTTCTGGGCCTCAGGGGATTCTTTATATTCATCCAGATCGATGCCATTGGAGATGGCGACGACGTTATGGTTGAGATTATGTTTCTCGATCAATCCTTTCGAATAGGGCGTTGGGGTGATCATCATGTCGGCTGCGGTATAGCAGTCTTTGATCATCTTATCGAAGAAAGGCTCCATCGCCTGCCAGGCTTTGAAGGAATTGCGAAAATCCTCATAGGTCGAGTGCCCATGGACGATGACGGGAATCCCCTTCTTCTTGCATTTCTTGATGAGACGATAGCTTTTCGGATAAACCGTGTTGACGTGAGCGATCGTATAGTCATCATCGGCAGAATTAATCGTATAGTCGATCCCTGCGAGCTCGCAGGCCCTCATCTGATGCCTCATCGCGCGGCCGATGCCGCTTTTCTTGATCCCATCCGCGTTTTCGAAATAGATCAATACTTTCATTTATTTGCCAAGTTCCTTCATGATATCGACGGATTTGGAGCATCCTAAGCGGCTGGCGCCGGCTTCGATAAGGGCTTTGGCTTCTTCTAAGGTATGGATGCCACCCGCGGCTTTGACGCCTAATTCCTCTCCGACGGCCTCTCTCATGATCTTGACGTCCTCGACTTTGGCGCCGCCTTTGCCAAATCCGGTGCTGGTCTTGACGAAATCGGCTCCGGCCCGCTTGGCGGATAAGGAGCATTCTCTGATCTCTTCTTTTGTGAGATAGCAATTCTCCAAGATGACTTTCAGTAAGCGGCCATCGCAGGCTTTCTTGATTTCATGGATCTCTTTCTCGATGAAAGCGTAGTCGTGGGCTCTGGCTTTCGAGACATTGATGACCATATCGACTTCTTCGGCTCCGAGTTTCACGGCATTATTGGCCTCGAAGCATTTGGCCTCAGTCGTCATCGCCCCAAGAGGGAAACCGATGACGGTGCAGACTTTGACGTCAGTCCCTTTAAGTTCCTTAGCGGCGACTTCGATGAAGTCAGGATTGACGCAAACGGAGGCGAAATCGTACTTTTTCGCATCCGCGCATAACGCTTTGATTTCTTCTTCGCTCGCGAAGGCGGCTAAAAGAGTGTGGTCGAAATATTTGTTGAATTCCATAATAATTACCTCGCTATTATCTTAGCAATTTCCCCCTAAAAAAGAAAGTTTCCATGGAAAAGAGACAAAAAAATGTCCTATTGTCCAGTTTATTATTGTAAAATTTCTTATATAATCTAAAAGATTATTTAAGGAGAAGATATGAAATTAACCACCAAATCGATCTTGCTTATGTCTTTATCGGCCGTCCTCGCCAGCTGCACGACCTCCGCCGAAAGCGTCAAAAGCATCATCTCTTCGGTCATTGCCGATACCACATCCCAAAGCGTTTCTGAGGAACCAGCCTCCACTGAAGTAAGCGCCGACTCATCTGAAGCGGAAGTTTCTTCCAAAGAGGAAAAAACCAGCGAAGAAGCCGTTTCATCCGAAGAAGTCGTCACTTCTGAAGAAGTCACCAGCGAAGAAAGAACCTCTGAGGAAGTCGTCACCTCTGAGGAAGTCACCAGCGAAGAAAAAACCTCTGAGGAGGTCGTCTCTTCCGAAGATAAATCCGAAGAAGTCGTAACCTCTGAAGAAGTCGTCTCTTCTGAGGAAGTCGTCTCTTCCGAGGAAGTCGTCTCTTCCGAGGAAGTCTCCAGCGAAGAAGCTTCCAGCGAATCTTCTTCCGTTGACTTTGATTCAATCGTCGCCGACAAGGTCTTCACTTTCCTCAAAGTCACCGAAAACGACGAATATATCCTCAACAACAAACAATATCAAGGCGCTGAGCTGATGTTCTTCGCCGACCACACCGTCGAATTCACCGCCAAACGGGTCAAAAACAATGGCAGCATCTATAACTTTGAAATCGCCGTCAAAGGCACTTGGTCCATCAATGACGATTCCGTCGAAGAAGCCGTCAGAATCACCTCGAGCTTCACTCACGCCAGCAACGATAGATCCGATTATATCGACCTTTCCACCTTTGGGGTCGAACCGATGAATTTCATGATGAACTACGATGTCAAGGCTGGCTACATCATCACCACCGACATCATCGGACAAGAGACATACTCCGTTTATATGGGTTATGACTCCACTAAGAGCGTCGCCCACTACACCCCAGTTGACTACGATAACTGGGAAGATGAAACCGTTGCTGGCAAATTAGCCGCCGCTGGCTACACCGATCCGATCCCCCACGTCAATTCCGTCAAGAACTTCAGCCTCGACAGCAGCTCCGAGGCCGATTTCACCATCGAAGCCCTCCTTCCTGGCGATATGAGGGCAAGTGACGCCGTCGCCGCTTTCACCAGTGCCTTAGAGGAAGCCGAATATAAGGATGCCGTCGTCGATGGATATGGCATCAAGACCTTAACCTCCCCCAACGATCAATTCACCATCTCCTATCATCTCGATAGCGGGGATAACATGACCTATTCGACTTTCAATATCACCATTACCCACGTCGATAGTGGGCCAGTCTATCCTTCCGCCTGGGATGAATATATCGCCAGGAACTACTCGCTCCTGAACGATATCTATCCCGAATTCAAGGATGACGTGGCCGAAAGATATGAGTTCGAGCTCACCACCGAATCCGCCCAACTCATCCTCAACTATTCCGACATCAGAGTCGATTACGAGGCATTAAGAACTCGCTTAATCAATAAATTGCTCGATTACAACTACACTTATGTCGAAGCCATCGATGCGTTCGTCTCCCCGACTTGCGAAATCGCCTTCATGCTCAGCGCCGCGGTCTATAAGACCTACGTCACCTTGATTCCCGTCGATGAGCTTCCGACCTTGGACTATCCCGCCAGAGAATTAAGGACTCATCTTGCCACCATAACCGACAGCATGCCCTCCTTCCAGAGTAGAGGCGCGATGTACGTCACGAGATCCCCTTATGAAGATGAATATGATCCTTCATTCCATCTTTCCGCCACCCTCAACAGCATGGATGGGGCGGAACGCTTCGTTCAAAGCAAGGAAGCCGAGCTTGAGAATATGGGCTACACCAAAGTCGATTATGGCGAAGTCAGAATCGAATATGACTTTAGAGACGAGGAAACTGGCGAAGTCATCGATACTTGGTCTTTCGATTACGAAGGTTGGCTTTCCCCCAATAAGCAAGTCCTCATCGAGATTACCGGCAACGATGGATATGAGTATTACAATGCCTCATACTCCATCGCCATCACTAACTTAGTCGACATCGCCTCCCAAGAAGACGTCCGCGTCGTCTTCCCCGAAGAGGAGGTCGATCCCATCGTTTGGACCTTCGTTAACGAGAACGATTGGGATGTCACCAAAGACGATGCCGTCTTCAAGATCTGGGCTTATGGAGGAACTCATGGAGTTGGCGAATGGCTCGAGGCCGATGTCTCCGCTTCCTCTGGAAGAACTTGTCTAGTCTTCGCCGGCTATGAAGATGCCGAAGGCTTCATCCTCCTCCGTCTTGACCCCACCGTCCTTTCTTCCGAATTCGACTTCACCCTCAATACCTGGGATGAATCGTTAGATCCCTACATCTGGAATCGGACCGAGAATCTCCTTTCTAACGTCGGAGAAGAAGGCGCATTGATTTATACTTTCGCCTTCTAGAAAACTAAAAAAGAGTCCCGCATCGTCTGATGCGGGATTTTCTTTTTGGCCATACTCTCGATTAAACCTAAATAAAACAAAAAGAAAACGCTCCCTCGCGGGAGCGGATCTTTTTTAGCTTATTTCTTTTCTTCGTGGTGAACGACTTCTTTGCCGTTATAATAGCCGCACTTGGGGCAAACGGTGTGAGAACGGATGAGTTCGCCGCAGTGTGGGCATTCGACCAATCCGGTGACCTTAAGCTTGAAATGGGTTCTTCTTAATCTTTTTCTGGTCTTCGAAGTTCTTCTTTGTGGGACTGCCATCTTTAGTTCCTCCTAACTTTCGCTGTTACATTATATACGAGGGAGGGGGTAAGTCAATGCGCTTTTATACATTGTCTAAATTTCTTAGGAATTATTTCGATGGTTTCTATTAATCGGCCTTGGTGGATTCATCGTAAATGACGTCTAGGAACTGGCCGTGCAGGTCCTTGTCGCTAGGTAAGGCGACTTTGAGGTAATTGGAGGTATGGCCATAGGCGAGATGCTTAATGGAATCATATTCTTCGAAGAGGACTTCCATCTTCCTTCCATAGAAGCGTCTTTCGTATTTGTCGCGGAGCTCTCTAGATAAGGAAAGGAGCTCATGGACCCTCTTCTCTTTGATTTCCGGGGAAGTGTCCTTATATTGAGTGGCCGCGGTCCCCTTCCGCATCGAAAACGGGAAAACATGGATTTCGGAAAAATCGGCTTCCGAGCAGAATCTCATCGTCTCCTCCCATTCCTCATCGGACTCTAAGGCGAAGCCGGCGATGACATCGGTCGTGATGGCGATTTCCGGGCGGATTTCCCGGATTTTCTTTAAAGTCGAGAGGAAATCGTCGGTCAGATATTTTCT